>DASSFA010000092.1:0-29925 GCA_035694895.1 Rhodanobacteraceae bacterium
CGCAGCGCGCCGGTGAAGACGTTCCTGATGGACCAGTCCATCGTGGTCGGCGTCGGCAACATCTACGCCAGCGAGGCGCTGTTCGCCGCCGGCATCCACCCAAGGCGCGCCGCGGGTTCGGTGTCGCGCGCGCGTTACGTGAAACTTGCGGCTGAAGTGCAACGCATCCTGCTGCACGCGATCACGCGCGGCGGCACCACGCTGCGCGACTTCCTCGCGCCCGATGGCGCGCCGGGCTATTTCGAGCAGGAACTGTTCGTGTACGGCCGCGCCGGCGAGCCGTGCAAGGTCTGCGGCACGCCGATCCGTTCGGCAGTGATCGGACAACGCGCGACGTATTGGTGTCCGCGGTGTCAGAACTAGGCACACACCGCAAGGTAGGCCATGGATGGCCGTGTCGGAGTGAGTTTTCCGGCGCCGTCGCGTGACGCCGAGCATCGCAGCTGGGCGCGCGGGAAAGGCGCGATTGTCCGAGCACAAGGATGTGCGAGTTCGCGCCGGCGCGCGCCCGGCGAGAAGCGCAGGGAAGTTTCAGCGACACGACGTCGCTGAACCCGTCATGCCCGGCGCCAATGGCTTTGGTTACTTTCCCCGAAAGGAAAGTAACCCGCGCCGTGGGACGGCGCGGAAAAGACATGGATGTCGAACAGCGGTCACTGGGTCCCGGCAAACAGCTGCCATCCATGGCCAGGAGTTCCGTGGTCGCGCGCAGGCGCGCTCCTACCTGGGCCAGTCAAATTCCACGTGCGTGTTGTTGAACTGCGGGTCCTCCAACGATCCGCCGTGATGGGCGACCAGCCCGCGCGGCAGGCCGTCCACGTCCAGCACGGTGCCGTCGGCGAAGCGCATGCCCATTGCCTCCAGCTCCAGCAAGTGCTCGGCCAGCGCGCCGGCGCGATCCACTTCCGTCTTCGGAACATTGCGCAGGCTGATGTCCGGACGCGCGAACTTGCGCATGCCGCGCGTGCGCACCCAGGTGTCGCCGCCTTCGTCGTGGCACAGGATCAATGCGTGCGCACGCGGCGGGGCGCCGCCCTCGATCAGGTAACGTTCGCCCCACGCGCGCGGCGAGAACAGACTGAGGATCTGCGGATCGACGATCGCCACGCCGCCGATATCCAGCAGCGCGGCAATCGCGCCCAACGTGTCGCGCAGATAGTCGAGCGTGGGCGGGTCATCCAGTTCTCCCCGCAACATGATGCATTCGCGCGCCTCGCGCGCCAGCTTGAACGTGTGCGGATCATCTTCCCTCAGCAACTCGCCGATGGCGCCGCGCAGCGGATGGCCTTCCCAGTGCGCCAGCATCTGCTTGTCGAAACGGTGCATTTCGACACCCGCGGGCAGGCCGACGCTGCCGTAGCGTGCGACATTCAATTCGAGCGTTTCGGGGAACGCGCCGAACACGAAGAACAGCAGCATCGCCTTGTCCTCGCCGCGCGAGAAATACGGACGCGGCCAGGGAGTGGGTTCGGGTGCATTCATCACGGTTCCTGTGGAAGCGAGGGGGAGAGGGGCGAGTGGCGAGGGCGTAGTCGTGACGGCCTCGAATTGCAAGATGGTGATCGAAACGATTTGCCCGGACAATGCATTCTTGCACGCCCTCTCGTCCTTGCGTCCTCACTACTCTTCCCTGGACCCTGCTTCATGCTCAACCCCCAACAACGCGCCGCGGTCGAATACTGCGACGGTCCGCTGCTGGTGCTGGCCGGCGCCGGCTCCGGCAAGACCCGCGTCATCGCCGAGAAGATCGCGCACCTGATCGCAAGCGGCGTGGCGCCCGCGCACAAGATCGCCGCGATCACCTTCACCAACAAGGCCGCGCGCGAGATGCGCGAGCGCGTGGCGAAGCGGATCAAGTCCGACGATGCCGACGCCTTGAGCGTGTGCACGTTTCACGCGCTTGGGTTGAAGTTCCTGCAGATCGAACATGCGCGCGCAGGCTTGCGGCGCGGATTCTCGGTGCTGGACGCGGACGACAGCGCGCAGCTCGTCAAGGAGCTCGCAGGCGCGTCGATGAAACCCGAACAATTGTTCCTACTGCGCAACCTGCTCTCTCGCGCCAAGAACGAGGGACTGACACCGGAAACCGCGCTGGAGGCGGCACGCAGTCCACGCGAACTGGAAGCCGCGCAGGTCTATGTGGCCTACCAGCAACGCCTCGCCGCGTTCAACGCGGTGGATTTCGACGACCTGATCCGGCTGCCGCTCGTCGTGCTGGAACGCGACGAGGAAGCCCGCCTCGCCTGGCGCGAACGCATCCGTTACCTGCTGGTGGACGAATGCCAGGACACCAACGCCGCGCAGTATGCGCTGCTGAAGTTGCTGGCCGGCGAGCGCGGTGCGTTCACCTGCGTGGGCGATGACGACCAGTCCATCTACGCCTGGCGCGGCGCCGATCCCGGCAACCTCGACAAGCTCGCTCACGACTATCCGGCGTTGCGCGTGGTCAAGCTGGAACAGAACTACCGTTGCGGCCAGCGCATCCTGCGCGCGGCCAACACCCTGATCGCCAACAACCCGCACGCGCACGCCAAGAAGCTCTGGAGCGCGCACGACGAAGGCGCGCCGATTCGCGTGCTGGAATGCCGCGACGGCGAGCACGAGGCCGAACGCGTCGCCGCCAACCTGATCCATCTGCGGGAAAAGCATTCACTGGCGTGGTCGGACTGCGCCGTGCTGTATCGCGGCAACCACCAGTCGCGCGGGCTGGAGAAGGCGTTGCGCCTGAATCGCATCCCCTATCACCTCACCGGCGCGCTGAGCTTCCTCGACCGCCACGAGGTGAAGGACGTGCTCGCCTACCTGCGCCTGCTCGCCAATCCGGACGACGACGCGGCGTTCCTGCGCGTGGTCAACGTGCCGCGCCGGGAGATCGGCGCGACCACGCTGGAAAAACTCGGGCTGCTCGCGCAATCGAAGCATCTTTCGCTGCTGCGCGCCGCGCGCAATGACTCGGTGCTGAAGCAACTGCCCGCGCGCGCGGCGAACTCGCTGGCCGGTTTCGTCGCGCTGCTGGATGCGCTGCACGCGCAAGCGGCGCACGCGCGCGCCGGCGATCTGGTCGAGGAACTTCTGCGCCGCAGCGGCTATGCGCAGCACGTCGCGGGCTCGTCGCGCGACGCCGCGCTCAACGAGCGCCGCATGGGCAACATCACGGAGCTGGTTGAATGGTTCCACGCGATGGACAAGGGTCGTGCGCGTGCCGGCGACCTGGCCGCGCAACTCGCATTGCTGACGCATGCCGATCGCGACGACGGCGGCGACGCGGTGCGGCTGATGACGCTGCACGCGGCCAAGGGCCTGGAGTTCCGCTGCGTGCACATCGTCGGCATGGAAGACGGCACCCTGCCGCACGAAGGCGCACTGGACGAAGGCCGACTGGACGAGGAACGCCGCCTGCTCTACGTCGGCATCACCCGCGCCAAGGAATTGCTGGTCCTGAGCTACAGCGCGCAGGCGCGCCGCTACGGACAGGTGTTCGCGCAGAAGCCCAGCCGCTTCCTCGAAGAGTTGCCCGCGAGCGACCTGCACCGCGAAGGCCAGGACCCGGAAGCCGACGCGCAGGCGCGCCGCGAAGTGGCGAGCGCGCATCTGGAACGATTGGCGGCGATGCTTTCGTAGGCGCCTGCTTGGAGGCGACCAAGGAGCTCTCGGCCAGCTTGCGAGAGCCCACTGCGTTCCGTTCGTACTGAAAAGCAGGCCATGGATGGCCGTGTCGGAGTGAGCTTCCGGCGCCGTCGCATGGCGCCGAGCATCGCAGCCGGGCGCGCGGGAAAGGCGCGCATGTCCGAGCACAGGGATGTGCGAGTTCGCGCCGGCGCGCGGCCGGCGAGAAGCGCAGGACAGTCGAGCCAACCGGACGTTGGCGAGACCGTCATGCCCGGCGCCATGGTTTTGGCTACTTTTGCCGAAACAAAAGTAGCCCGCGCCGTGGGACGGCGCGGAAAAAGACATGGATGTCGTACTTGGGTGTGCGAAAGCGGCGCACTTCGTGCGCGACTCTCCCTCCGCCCGATGGGCAAGAACTGCCGTTCATCCCCGGACTGCGGCGCCATGCGCCTGCATCCGGGCCACCCTCAAATCAACCCCGCCACTTCCAGCTCGTTCTTCAGGTACGCGTAATAGATCGGCGCGGCGACCACGCCGGGCAAGCCGAACGCGGCTTCCATTACCAGCATCGCCAGCAATATCTCCCAGGCGCGCGCGCGGATCTGGCCGCCGACGATCTTCGCGTTGAGGAAATATTCGAACTTGTGGATCAGCACCAGGAAGATCAGCGCGGCGAGTGCGACCCACAGCGACACCGACAGCGCGACGATCACGATCAGCGTGTTGGAAATCAGGTTGCCGACCACCGGCAGCAGGCCGACCACGAAGGTGATCACGATCAGCGTCTTGGTCAGCGGCAGGTGCACGCCCATCAGCGGCAGCACGAGCGCCAGGAAGATTGCGGTGAAGAAGGTGTTGATCGCGGCGATCTTCACTTGCGCGAACACGATGTTGCGGAAGGCCAAAGCCAATCGCCCGCAGCGCGCGGACAGGTCGCGCCGCAGCGGGCCGTGGCGCGGCGAAGGGCGCTCGTGCGCAAGCGCGACCAGCGCGCCGAGGATCAGGCCGACGATAATCCGTCCGAACACGTGCAGGGTTTCCTTGCCGGCCAATTGCAGTTGCGCCGAATGCGTCTGCGCGAGCTGCGTGGCGCTGGCACGAATACCTTCGGTGCTGTGCGGCAGGTGCGCGCTGAGTGACGCGGGCAGCTGCTCGCGCGCCTTGTCGATCAGCGGCATCACGCGTTCGAAGATCGTGTTCGGGTCGCCGACCTCCTGCTTGAAGAGCAGCACCCCGCCGACGATCAGCAGCACCAGCAGCGCCACGATGATCGCACTCAGCAATCCGACCACGAGTTGCCGCGCGCGCTCGCCCGACAGCCGCCGCTCCAGCAGCGGCGCCAGCGCATCCACCAGCACGTACACCAGCAGGCCCGCGATCAGCGCCGGCAGCAGGTGCAGCACCATGACCAGCACCAGGCACAGCGCGGACAGTGCGTAGCTGGCGGGCAAGGTCCAGCGGGACATAATTGCATTCATCGGGTCGCGTCACCGCAAAGTCTTGAAAGCCGTTCGCCCTGAGCGTAGGTCCGCAGGACCGGAGTCGAAGGGCGCTTCGACTTCGCTCGCTTGAGCTCGCTACGCTCAGCGTGAACGGGTGATGTTCGACGGCGCGGCAAGTCTGGCAGCAGCAAGGTTCCACGCCAAGTAAAATGAGCGGCCGCCCGCGCCGGAGGACTCCATGAGCAAAGCCACCATTGCAGCACGCGACCGCCTGATCTTCGCGCTGGACGTACCCGACCGCGCGCAGGCCGTCGCCTGGATGGACCGGCTGGGTGACGAGGTGTCGTTCTACAAGATCGGGCTCGAGCTGCTCTCCGGCGGCGAATACTTCGACGTGCTGCACGAACTGGGCGACCGCGGCAAGAAGATCTTCGCGGACCTGAAGCTGCACGACGTGCCGGCGACCGTGGCCGGCGCGGTGCGCGGACTGGCGCGCTGGCCGGTGACCTTCTGCACCGTGCATTGCGACAGCCGCGCAATGCTGGAGGCAGCGAGCGAAGCGAAGGGCGACATGCGCCTGCTCGCCGTGACCGTGCTCACCAGCAACGACGAATCCGATCTCGCGAACCTGGGCGTGCGCGGCAGCGTTGCCGATACGGTGATCGCGCGCGCGAAGCTGGCGCAAGGCGCCGGCATCGACGGCGTGGTCTGTTCCGGCGCCGATCTTCCCGACCTGCGGGCGGCCGCGCCCGACCTGCTGACCGTGTGCCCGGGCATCCGCCCGTCGGGGCCCGCGAGCGACGACCAGAAGCGCGTGGTGGACGTGCCCACCGCGTTCGCGCAAGGCGCGGATTACATCGTGGTGGGAAGGCCCATCCGCCAGGCCGCCGATCCGCGGGCGACGGCCCGGCAAATCGTGACGCAGATCGAAAGTGCGGTCGCCGGGGCGCGTTGAAGCTTGCCTCATCCGGAGTTGCTGGTCACACTCGGGCGCTCGACCACAGGAAGGACACTCATGCCTCGACTGAGTTTCCGCCTCTTTGCCCTGTGCGCGTTGCCGATCGCGCTGGCTGCGTGCAATCGCAACCAGTCACCGACCGTGCCGCCACCCAACACCACGCCGGAGAACGCGGTTCGCGCGGACCTGCTGTTGACCCGCAACGGCGATTTCGACGGCCTGCTGCACAGCACCTTGCCTGCCGCCGATTACCAGGCCTGGCGCAACGAGTGGCAGCACGCGCGTGCGCAGCAGCCGGCGCCCACGCCCAGGCAGCGCGCGCAGTTCGCGGGCATGATGCAGAAGCTCACCGCGCCAGGCGCCGAGGACAGATTGCTGAAGCAGTTGCAGCCGCAAATCGAGCAATTGCGCACGCATCGTGCACAGAATCTGCCGATGCTGATCGGCATCCTGCAGGCCGCCGGCAACGATCTGGTGCAGAACGCCGACCTTTCGCCGGAGCAGAAGCAGCAGGCGACGCAGGCGATCGCCGTACTCGCGACGTGGGCACAGCGCGCCGACTTCGCCGATCAGGCCAGGGCGAAGCAGGCGATCGGCGTGATCTGCGCCACCGCACGCAAGCTGGACATCCAGACCCTGGACCAGTGGCGCGGACTCGATTACCAGCAGGCGATGGCGCGTTACACCGCCGGCTGGAACGGGCTGAAGCAGTTGCTGAAGATCTACGGCCTCGACCTGGATGCCACCTTCGACAATGCGAAGCTGGAAACCTTGAGTAACGACGGCACCAACGCGCGCGTGCGCGAAACGCTGATCCTGGCCGGCAAGCCGATCGTCACCGAGGTGCACCTGGTGATGCAGGACGGCCACTGGTACGACGCCGATGCGCTCGCCGCGTGGCGCAAGCAGCATGAGCAGCCCGCGACGGCGTCGTCCGTCGCGCCGGCCACCAGCGCACCGGCCAGGGCCGCCTCCGCACCCACGCATTGACTGCGCGGGCGCGGCCACCGCGCGGGCCTCGTACAATGAATGTGATGATTGCCTCCTCTCCTGAACATCCGGCGCCGGCGCCGCCGTGGGGCCGCGCGCTGCTCGGCCGCCTGCTGGCGCCCTGGCTGCGGATCAAGCGTGATCCGGCCGAACCGCTGAGCCTGCTCGCCGCCGGCGCGCCGGTGGTGTACGTGATCGAACGCCAGAGCCTGTCGGACGGACTGATCCTGGAGCGCGCCTGCCGCGAGGCCGGGCTGCCGAGCCCGCTGCGGCCGATCCCCGGCGTGCCGCGCCGGCGGCGCTCGATGTTCGCGCTCAGCCATCGCGAAGGCTGGCTGTTCGGACGCGATCGCCAGCGCGCGCCGCGCGAGGCGCTGAAGCAACTCCTGCTGGCGCTGGAGGCGAACCCGGAACGCGACATCCAGCTTCTGCCGGTCGCCATCTACGTCGGCCGCGCGCCGAACCGGCAGTCCGGCTGGTTGCGCGCGCTGCTCTCGGAAAACTGGGTCGTGGTCGGCCGCTTCCGCCGGCTGCTCGCGATCCTGCTGAACGGCCGCGAGACGATCGTGCATTTCTCGCAGCCGATTTCGCTGCGCGCCGCGCTGAACGAAATACCGGGCGAACGCCCCGAGCGCCTGCAACGCAAGCTGGCGCGCGTGCTGCGCGTGCACTTCCGGCGCGTGCGCACCGCGGTGATCGGGCCGGACCTCTCCCACCGGCGGACGGTGGTGGATTCGGTGCTGAACGCGGAGAGCGTGCGCGCGGCGATCGCCGCGACCGCATCGAAGGAAAACATCCCCTATGCCACGGCATGGCGGCGCGCACAGAAACTGATGCACGAGATCGCGGCGGATTATTCGCCGCCGTTCGTGCGCGCGGTTTCGTTCCTGCTGTCGAATTTCTGGAACAAGCTCTACGACGGCGTGGCGATGCATCACTTCGACAAGCTGCGCGCGATCGCGCCCGGCCACGAGGTGATCTACGTGCCGAGCCATCGCAGCCACGCCGACTACGTGCTGTTGAGCTACCAGTTGCACCACTCCGGCGTGGTGGTGCCGCACGTGGCCGCGGGCGTCAATCTCAACCTGCCGGTGCTGGGATCGCTGCTGCGCCGCGGCGGCGCGTTCTTCCTCCGGCGCAGCTTCAAGGGCGACGCGCTGTACTCGGTGGTGTTCAAGGAATACATGGCGCAGCTGATCGACCGCGGCGTGTCCATCGAATACTTCATCGAAGGCGGGCGCTCGCGTACCGGCCGCCTGCTCGAGCCGCGCGCGGGCATGCTGGCGATGACCGTGCGCGCCTTCCTCCGCGCGCCGCGCCGGCCGGTGCTGTTCCAGCCGGTGTACATCGGCTATGAAAAGCTGATGGAAGGCCGCGCCTACAGCGGCGAGCTTTCCGGGAAAAAGAAGGAGAAGGAATCCTGGTGGAGCCTGCTGCGCGGGCTGCGCGTGCTGCGCCAGCACTATGGCCGCGTCGCCCTGAATTTCGGCGAGCCGGTCATGCTGACGCCGCTGCTGGACGAGGCCGCGCCGGACTGGCGCGACGCCACGCTGAAAACGGACGAACGTCCCGACTGGCTGCCGAGGCTGATCGACACGCTCGCCGAGCGCATCCAGGTCGAGGTGAATCGCGCGGCGGACGTGAATCCGATCAACCTGCTCGCGGTTGCATTGCTCGCTACGCCACGGCACGCCATGGCGGAGAGCGATTTGCTGGCGCAGATCGAGCTGATGAAGGCGCTGCTGGAAGCGTTGCCGTATTCGGAACGCACCACCGTGACGCCGATGTCGGCGGCCGAGATCGTGGCCTATGGCGAGCAGATGGGCTGGATCAGGCGCATCCGCCATCCGCTGGGCGACGTGCTGGCAGTGGAGCAGGAACAGGCGGTGCTGCTCTCGTATTTCCGCAACAACGTGCTGCACCTGTTCGCCGGCGCGTCGTGGGTCGCGTGCTGCTTCGTCAACAACCGCAAGATCGCCCGCGCCTCGGTGCTGCGTCTGGCGCGGCTGATCTATCCGTTCATCCAGGCCGAACTGTTCCTGCCGTGGGATGCGGAAGGCTTCGTCGCGCGCGTGCAGGCGATCCTGGATTTCCTGGTGGCACGCGGCCTGCTGACCGCGCGCGGCGAAGGACGACTGCTGCAACGCGGTCCCGGCCAGGGGGACGGAGCCTTCCAGATACGGCTGCTGGCGCACAGCCTGTTGCAGACTTTCGAGCGCTACTACATCGCCATCGCCGCGCTGGTGAAGAACGGCCCCGGTACCCTGAGCACCGGCGAGCTGGAGAATCTCTGCCACCTGACCGCGCAGCGCCTGTCGCTGCTGTACGAGCAGAGCGCGCCGGAATTCTTCGACAAGAACCTGTTCCGCGGCTTCATCGCGCGCCTGCGCGAGCGCCGCGTGATCCGCACCGATGCCAACGGCAAGCTCGATTTCGACGAGACGCTGGCGGAAGTCGCGCGTGACGCGCGGGTGATCCTGGCGCGCGAAGTCCGCGATTCGATCCTGAAGATCACGCCCGACGTGGTGGCGGAAAAGCCGGCCAGCCCGGCGAACACCGCGCGCGCGGCTTGATGCCGCTTTTGAGCCCCTCTCCCTTGATGGGAGAGGGGTTGGGGAGAGGGTGATTTACCGGCAGCTTCGCTGCCCACCCCTCTCCCGCCGCGCTGCGCGCGGCGACCTCTCCCACAAGGGGAGAGGTGAATGCGGCTACGCGCGATCCATCTTCCACGCCAGCAGCCGCTGCACGTCCGGCCAGTCGTGCGCGGTGATGCTGTAGATCACCGTATCGCGGATGGTGCCATCCGCGCGGCGCCGATGAGCGCGCAACACCCCGTCACGTTGCGCACCCAGACGCTCGATCGCGCGCTGCGAGGCGGTGTTGTAGCGGTCGGTGCACAGCACCACCGCCGCGCAACCGAGCACCTCGAACGCGTAGTCCAGCAGCAGATGCTTGCAGTGCGTGTTCACGTGGCTGCGCTGCCAGCGCTTCGCGTACCAGGTGTAGCCGATCTCGATGTGCGGCACCGTAGGGTCGTAGTGGCAGTAGCGCGTGCAGCCGACGATCTCGTCGCTTCCACGCTCGCGCACCGCGAACGGCAGCATGTGGCCTTCTAGCTGGCCGCGGAGCGCGGCTTCCACGTAAGCCGCCATGCGGCCCGGTGCAGGCACCGAGGTGAACCACAGGTTCCACAGCTGGCCGTCCGCGGCCGCGCGTTCGAGCGCGAGCACGTGATCGAGCGTCAACGGCTCCAGCGTGACGTGCCGGTCCTGCAACGTCACGGGAGCGAGGGCCTTGCCTTCAGGCATCGAGGTCCGGGATCAGCTTGTTCTCGAAATAGGAAATCATGTCCTTCAGTTTCAGCTTGCGTTTCTTGAGGCGCGTGAGCTGCAGCTGGTCGCAATGCGCGTCCGCCGACATACGCGCGATCGCCGCATCCAGGTCGCGGTGCTCCTCTCGAAGCTCGGTCAGCCGGCGCGCCAGCACGGCGGGATCGTTGGGAACCATGCGGCGAGTTTAGCGCCGCCGCGCGCAGATGGCGGCGTGCCGGTCGGGGTAGAATCGCGTGTTCCCTCGAGCCGTACGCAACGCCATGAACGCCCTCCCCGCCGATCCGCGCAAGCGCGAACACGAGGCCGCCCGGCTGGCCAAGCGCCTGCGCCACCAGGTCGGCCGCGCGATCGCCGACTTCAACATGATCGAGGACGGCGACAAGGTGATGGTGTGCCTGTCCGGCGGCAAGGATTCCTGGACGCTGCTGGACCTCCTGCTGTCGCTGCAGGCGAAGGCGCCGGTGCGCTTCGAACTGGTCGCGGTGAACCTGGACCAGAAGCAACCGGATTTTCCGGAGCACGTGATATCGGATTACCTGAAGTCGCGCGCTGTACCGTACCGCGTGCTGGAGCAGGACACCTACAGCGTGGTGAAGCGGGTGATCCCCGAGGGCAAGACGCTGTGCAGCCTGTGCTCGCGGCTGCGGCGCGGCGCGCTGTACACATTCGCCGAAAGGGAAGGTTTCACCAAGATCGCGCTCGGCCATCATCGCGACGACATCCTGGCGACGTTCTTCCTGAACCTGTTCCACGGCGGCACATTGAAAGCGATGCCCCCGAAGTTGCGCTCGGACGACGGCAAGCACGTCGTGATCCGCCCGTTGAGCTATTGCCGGGAGGACGAGATCGCGCAGTACGCGGCATGGCGCGAATTCCCGATCATCCCGTGCAACCTGTGCGGCTCGCAGGAGAACCTGCAGCGCAAGCAGGTACGCCGCATGCTCGACCAATGGGAGCGCGAGCATCCCGGCCGCAGCGAGATCATGTTCCGCGCGCTGATGAACGTCGCGCCCTCGCAACTGGCGGACGCGAAACTGTTCGATTTCGCTTCGCTCGGGGCGCGCGAGGGTGCCGCGCGCGCGGATGCACATGTGTGGCTTGGCAGTGAGACGGGAGACGGGAGACGGGAGATGTAAGTGCCGCACAGGTTTTGCTCTCGTCTGCCATCTCCCACTTCCCGTCTCCCGGATCCTGAATGTTCTTCCGCAATCTCACGCTCTTCCGCTTTTCTCCCCAGGTCGCAGAATCACTGGCCGAACTCGAAGCCGTCCTCGCCGGGCACGCCCTGCGTCCGTGCGGGCCGCTGGAATCGGTGACGCGCGGCTTCGTTTCGCCGTTCGGGCCGGACTCCGAAGTGCTGGCGCACCGCATCGGCGCGTTCACGCTGTTCACGCTTGGCTCGGAAGAAAAACTGCTGCCGTCCGCGGTGGTGAACGCGGAACTGGCTTCGCGCCTGCGCCAGGCCGCGGAAAAGCGCGGTCGGCCGGTCGGCGGGCGCGAGCGCAAGCGGCTGAAGGCGGAAGTCCTGGATACCCTGCTGCCGCGCGCCTTCGTGCGGCCATCCAGGCTGAATGCCTACGTGGACACCAAGAACGGCTGGCTGGTGCTGGACACGTCCAGCCGCAAGGCCGCCGAGAACGCGCTGACCGCGCTGCGCCAGGCGCTGGGCAGCTTCCCGGCCCTGCCGCTGGCGCCGGCCGAGACCCCGCGCGCGCTGATGACCGGCTGGCTGACCCACGGCAAGCTGCCGAAAAGCCTGGAATTCGCCGACGAATGCGAGCTGCGCGACCCGGCAGGCGGCGCGGTGGTGCGCTGTCGGCGCCAGGAGCTTGAAAGCGCCGAGGTCCGGGAGCATCTCAAGCGCGGCAAGCAGGTTTTCCAGCTGGGCCTGACCTGGGACGGCCGGGTCGGCCTGGTGCTGGGCGAGGACCTGGCCATTCGCAAATTGCGCTTTCTTGACGTGGTGCAGGATACGCTGGACAACTCCGGCGGCGATTCGGCCGCCGATGAGCTGGATGCGCGTTTCGCGTTGATGAGCGGCGAGCTGGAGCGGCTGTTGCATGGGCTGTCGGAATGGTTCGGGTTGCAGCGACCGGATGAGTGAGGTCGGTGAGGCGATGACGGGCGACTGGGTCGAATTGGCGACGGGTCGAGGCGGCACCATCAAGGTGCTGAAGGCCGTGCATCCGCGCGCGCGCCGGCTGCGGCTTACGGTCACCCCGCGCGGTGCGCGCATTTCCTATCCGCGCGGCACGCACCCGGCGCAGGTGTACGCATTCCTGCGCGAGCACTCGGACTGGCTCGAACGCAAGCTCTCGGAACTGCACGTGCCGCGGCGCGGTCCACCGCCATTGCGTGTGGGCATTCCCACCCTGATCCCGCTGCGCGGCGAGAGCGTCGAATTGACCTGGCGCGAAAGCGACTATCCGCACGTCGAGCATCGTCCCGACGAACTGCGCCTGCACGTGCCGCGCCCGTTCTCGCATGCGTTGCCGATCGCGCACACCTTGCTCGCGACGTTCCTGGAAACCCAGATGCGTCGCGACCTCTCGCGCTGGCTGGCGCATTACACGCCCATGCTCGACGCGGCGCCGACCGCGTTGCGCGTCAAATCCCTGAAGAGCCTGTGGGGCAGCCTCGATGCCCGCGACCGCATCACGCTGGATCTCGCGCTCGCGCTCGCGCCCACCGCCGCGTTGCGTTACGTGCTGGTGCACGAGCTGTGTCACCTGAAGGTACGCAGCCATTCCAGGCGCTTCTGGAGCTGGGTCGAGAAGCTTTATCCGGATTACCAGGACCAGCGCGACTGGCTGCGCGAACACGGCGCGGTGCTGAAGGCGGAGATGGAACGGCTCATCGCGCCGGAGGAATGAAGCCGCGCAGGCGCGGTTATTGCCATCCTGGTTCCGGCCAATCCGTGCCGGAGTGGCGTCGCAGGAGCGCGCCTGCGCGCGATGCATTTACGGCATCAGCACGAAGTGCGTGATCGCGTCCGCCTCTTCCCGCGCGCGTTCCATGATGGACATGTGCCCGCAGCCGTTGAACTCGGTGACACCGATGCGGGGCGCCGCGGTCAGTCTGCTGCGGATCGCATCCAGCCCCGAGATGTCGATGATCCGGTCTTGTCGGCACCAGATCGCCAGCGTCGGGGCGGTGACCTTCGGCAGCGCGGCGATCAGGACGTCGCGTTGCCCGGGCGCGGCGATTTCGCGCAGCACTCGATCGTCGAAGGCGCGGTCGCGGATCGCGCGATCCACGAATACATCATAGTTGCGCGGCGGCAGCCAGGGCGGGTTTGCGAACAGGTTTTTCTCGAGCGTGTCGAAGTCCGCCCGGCTTTGCAGGTCGAATGGATTGCGGCCGGCCTTCAGTTCGCGCGCGAACGCGTTGTCCCTGAACGGCACGCCGGCGCTGTCGACCAGGATCAGCGCGCCGACGTCCCGTGGATACTCCGACGCGTACAGGCCGGCGATCGCGCCACCCATCGAGTGCCCGGCCAGGGCGATGCCGCCCAGGTGCAATGCCTGCAGGAACGCGTGCAGGCGCTTCGCCTGCGCCGGATAGCCGTAGTCGGCATCGGTGATGCGCGACGACTGTCCCCAGCCGGGCAAGTCGGGAATGATCAGGTGGAAGTTCGGCGCGAGATACGACGCCATCGGCAACCAGGCTTCCTTGTTGCCCATGTAACCGTGCAGCAGGATGAGCGTCGGAGCGTCGGTCTTCCCACCTTCGTAATACACCCAGCGCGTGTCGCCAGCCTGCACGGATTTCGTCTGCAGTCCCGCGCGCTGCGCCTGGTACATCTCCGCCGCGCGCAGCAGCCACTGCGGCGCGGCAAAATAGATGATCGCCAGGACGGCGAGAACGAAACCGACCAGCACGCCGAGCGCAGCGAGGCGGCGCCTGGCGTGGCGGATCAAAATGGCGCGCTGTGATTCATCCATTGCCTGACACCGTTCGCGCTGAGCGTAGCGGCCTCAGGCCGCGAAGTCGAAGCGTTCAGTCCTTCGACTCCGGCGCTTCTCGCCTACGCCCAGGACGAACGGATCACAGTCTGCGATTAGAGAGCGGCCTCTTTGGCCTTCGGTTTCGATTTCGGCTTCGCCTTGGCCTTCGCGAACACGCGCTCGATCGCCATGCGCGTCAGCGGGTGATAGCCGGCCTTCGCCTTCGCATAGGTCTGCTCGGCGAAGGCGAGTCCTTCCGGCGTCTTCGCGAATGCCGAATACACCGGCAGCATGAGGTAGATGCGGCCGATGCGGGTCATGTGTTCGGCCGCGGCGTTCCACACCGCCTTGTCACCTGCGGCGATCGCGTGCACGTACCAGCGCATGCCGATCTCCGCGTTGGGCGTGCCGGTGAGATGCCAGGCCGCATCCAGTTGCCGCATTTTTTCCGGCGGCGGCGTGTCGGGCAGGCGATCGAGGAAATACATCCACTCCTGCGTGTTCCAGCCCTTCGCATCCAGCTTGTCGGCCGCAAGCTTGCCGGCCAGGAATTGCGTGCGCTCCGCGTCGATCGCATCGAATTGCGGCGAGTCCGGGATCGGCGCGTCCTTCGGAATGCCGGCGCCGTACACCCATTCCTTCACCTCGTCCCAGCTCATCTTGCCGGGATATTTGTCGATCAGGTTCGGCTTCAGGTATCCGAGCATCTGCTCGGTGGTGATGCTGTGCCAGGCGAAGTGGTCGAAGTAGTCTTTCAGGTATTCGTCGAACGCCTTGCGACCGAAGCGTTGCTCCAGCGTGCGCAGGAACCATGAACCCTTGTCGTAGGCGACATCGGAAAGTTCGTCGTCGGCATCGATCTTGCGCGGCCCCGGCGCGAGGCGCTGCGCGTTTTCCGGCATGGTGCCGATGGTCTTCTGCAGGTTGCGCTCCGCCAGCAGGATCTCCTCGTCCGCCAGGCGCTTGCCGTACAGCGCCTCGGTGATGCGGCCCTGCACGTAGGTGGTGATGCCCTCGTTCAACCAGATGTCGCGCCAGCTCGCCGCGGTGACCAGGTTGCCCGACCACGAGTGTGCGAGCTCGTGCGAGATCACGCTGACCAGGCTCTTGTCGCCGACGATGATGGTCGGCGTGGCGAAGGTCATGTTCGGATTTTCCATGCCGCCGAACGGGAACGACGGCGGCAGCACCAGCAGGTCGTAGCGACCCCAGCGGTACGGGCCGTACAGCGATTCCGCGGTGTCGATCATCTTCTCGGTGTCTTCGAATTCGTGCGCGGCCTTTTCCACCACGGAAGGTTCGGCGTACACCGCGCTGCGCGGACCGGTTTCGCGCACGGCGATATCGCCGGCGGCGATCGCCAGCAGGTACGAGGGCACCGGATGCGTTTGCGTGAATTCGAAATGGCCGTCCAGCGGATGCTTCGGATCGTTCGGCGCGCTCATCACCACGCGCAGGTTCTTCGGTGCGGTGACGGTCGCGTGCCAGGTGAAGCGGATCGCCGGCGAATCCTGGCACGGCACCCACGAACGCGCGTGGATGGATTCCGATTGCGAGAACATGAAGGGCAGCTTCTTGCCGGCGGTCTGCGCCGGCTCCAGCCATTGCAGGCCGGACGCATCCGGCGAGGTCGAGTAGGCGATGCGCACGCGCGTGGCGCGTCCGGGCATCTCGATCGTGAGCTTGCTGCCGAGCGATTTGTCACGCGCGGCCAGCGCGTACTTCAGTGGCCTCGCCTTGCCCGCGTCGTCCAGCGCCTCGATGCGCTCGATGTGCAGGTCGCGGGTGTCCAGCACCAGTTGCGCGGCGTGCGGATTCTTCCAGTCCAGGTCCAGCGTGGCCGTGCCGTTCAATTGCTTCCTGTCGAAATCCACGGCGAGATCCAGGTCGATGTGCTTGACCAGCACCTGGTCGGGCTGCGCATACGAATGCGGGTCGGCCGCGAACACGTCCAGCGGCAGCAGCAACAAGGATGCGAGGAGAAAACGGCGGAACATCGCGGACTCCGGTGCGAACGGGTGGCCGAGTATGCCATCGGCACGCCCGCGCGGCCTGTGCGGAAAGGCGCAGCCGCGAGTGCATTTCGCATCATTAGAATGTGGTGCCCATCCGCGGGAGCGCACCATGCCCATCTTGTATATCGCCAACAAGAATTATTCGTCGTGGTCGTTGCGGCCATGGATCGTGATGCGCGCACTCGGCATCGGCTTCGAGGAGAAACTCGTCCCGTTCGCACCCGGTTCGAATTGGGGTGCCTTTCGCGACTTCTCGCCCAGCGGCAAGGTGCCGTGCCTGCTGGATGGCGACACGACCGTGTGGGATTCGCTGGCGATCACCGAATACCTGGCCGAGCGGCATCCCCGCGTGTGGCCGGCGGACAGGAAAGCCCGAGCATTCGCGCGCTGCGCAGCGGCGGAGATGCACTCCGGCTTCAATGCGCTACGCGCGCAATGCTCGATGAACTGCGGCATCCGCGTGCGGCTGCACCGCATCGACGAGGCGCTCGCGAGCGACGTGGCGCGGATTTCGGAATTGTGGAACGAAGGCCTGGCGACGTTCGGCGGTCCGTTCCTGGCCGGCGATGAATTCACCGCCGCCGATGCGTTCTACACGCCGGTGGCCTTTCGCATCCAGACCTACTCGCTGCCGGTGGATGGCGTCGCGCTGGAATACGCGCAGCGGCTGCTGGCCCTGCCCGCGATGCGCGAATGGTACGCAAGCGCGCTGGCGGAACCCTGGCGCGACGCCGGGCACGAGGCGGAAGTTTCTCGTTGGGGTGAAGTCGTCGAGGATCTGCGCGCCGGCTGAATTCGGCCAGAGGATGGATCAGGCCTTGTAGCCGCGATGGATCGCAACGATGCCCGCTGAAAGGTTGCGTACCTGCACCTGTGCGAAGCCCGCCGCTTCCATCATCGCGCGCAGGGTCTCCTGGTCCGGATGCTTGCGGATGGATTCGGCTAGGTATCGATAACTCGCCTCGTCGTCGGCGACCAGCTTGCCGATCCGCGGCAGCACCTGGAAGGAATGGAAGTCGTACAGCGGTTTCAGCCACTCCTGCTGCACGCGCGAGAACTCCAGGATCAGCGCGCGCCCACCGGGCTTCAGCACGCGGTGCATTTCTTCCAGCGCGCGCTGCTTGTCGGTGACGTTGCGCAGGCCGAACGCGATCGTCACCGCGTCGAACGAGTTGCCGGGGAACGGCAACGCTTCCGCGTTCAACTGCGCCCAGCGCAGGCGCGCGTGCAGGCCGCGGTCGAGCAAACGATCGCGGCCGGTGCGCAGCATCGCCGCATTGATGTCGCCGACCACGATTTCGCCCTTGTCGCCGACACGCGGCAGCAGCAGCGCGGCGATGTCGCCGGTGCCGCCGGCCAGGTCCAGCACGCGATCGCCCGGACGCACGCCCGAGGTGCCCACGAACAGCCGCTTCCAGAGCCGGTGCACGCCGAACGACATCAGGTCGTTCATCAGGTCGTACTTGCCGGCGACCGAGGTGAACACCTCGCCGACCAGCTTCTGCTTCTCGCGCACCGGCACCTCGCGGTAGCCGAAATGCGTGGTGGCCTCGGGCGGTGATTGCGGATCGTTCATCCGCGCATCTTAACCGGTCATCCGCTCGTGCTGCCCGGGAGCGGATAGGTCTGCGCGCCGCCGGCCGGAACCGGCGCGCCGAACGGCGTCGGCTGCGGTGCGTTGGCCGGCGGCGGATAAGCCGATTGCGGCGGACCGTTCGCCGGCACGTCTTCCACCGGTGCGCCGGAACCTCGTGCATTCGGCGTCGGATAAGCCGGCGCGTAACCCTGCGGCGCGACCGTGCCGCATTGATACGCCTCCCACGCCTGCTCGCCGTCGCGCGGTTCGCCCAGCGGCACGATGGTGTCGGAGTGCATCTGCGCGGCCTGGTTGCGCGCCATGATCTCCAGTTCGTCGCGCACCTTGATGTCGTTGCGGTCCACCGGCCCGATCCGGCTCAGCACCGACACGGTCACCTTGCCGACATCACGGCACGACCGCACGCCGAGGTTGCCGTTCCATGCCACGCGCACCTGCTGCCCGCCCGGATCGAGCACGATGCCGTAGGTGCAGGCCGAAAGCAGGACGACGCCCGCGAGAGGCGCCCAGCGCAGGAAGGATTTCATCGCGACCTCCGCAACTTCGAGGCGTCCGAAGATAGTTTGCGCCAGCTGAACGCTCGCACGATTAGACTAATCAGACGAGAAGGAGCTTCGCATGCAACGTTGTCTGGTCACCGGCGCCAATCGCGGACTGGGGTTGGAGTTCACGCGACAACTGCTGGAGCGCGGTGCGCGCGTGCTGGCCTGCTGCCGCGACCCGGCGCACGCGGACGATCTGGATGCAATGAAGCGAAGGCACGGCGGGGAACTGATCGTGCACGCGCTGGATGTCGCCGACGCGCAGGCAATTGCGGCTCTGCCGGAGATCGCGGCGAAACACCTGCAGCGCATAGACCTGCTGGTCAACAACGCCGGCGTGCTGGTGTCGGGCGAACGCTTCGGCAACGTGCAGGCGGAGTCGCTGATGCACAGCTTCGCGGTGAACGCCGCCGCCCCCTTGCTGATCACGCAGGCGCTGAGTCCGCTGCTGCTGCGCGGGAACAAGCCGCGCGTGTTGTGCGTGTCCACGCAACTGGCGTCCATCGCGCAGGCGTCGGGTTTCCGCACGCTGAGCTACGCGATGAGCAAGGCCGCGCTGAACATGGCCGTGAAGCGGCTGGCCGCGGAACTGGGCGGGCGTGGCATCGTGGTGATGGCGTTCCATCCGGGCTGGGTGAAGACCGACATGGGTGGCGAAAGCGCCACGCTGGCGCCCGAAACCTCGGTGCACGCGATGCTGAAGCTGATAGAGCATGCGAAACCGGAAGACGGCGGCAAGTTCCTGGCGTATGACGGCGCCGAGCTTCCGTGGTGATCCACGTCATCCTGCACAATCCCGAGATCCCGCCCAACACCGGCAACGTGATCCGCCTGTGCGCCAACACCGGCGCTTCGCTGCACCTCGTGCGGCCGCTGGGTTTCGACCTGGACCACGCGAAGCTGCGCCGCGCGGGCCTGGACTATCACGAGTTCGCGCGCGTGGCGGTGCACGAAGACCTCGATGCCTGCCTCGCCGCGCTGGAGTTTCCACGCGCATTCGCCTTCACCACCCGCGGCGGCGTGCGTCACACCGATGTGAAGTTTGCCGAAGGCGATGCGCTGTTGTTCGGCTGCGAAACGCGCGGACTGCCCGATTCGGTGCTCGCGGGCATTCCGCGCGATCGCCAGGTGCGCCTGCCGATGATGCCGGGCAACCGCAGCATCAATCTGTCCAATGCGGTGGCCGTGGCGGTGTACGAGGCCTGGCGGCAACTCGGTTTCACCGGTGCCGCGTAACGTACAATCTGTGGATGAACGCGACGGCCGCCAACGCATGGATGCCGCGCCCGCTGCGGCGACTGGCCGGGCGTGCGCTGGAGCGCACGCTCGCGCGCGTGGTGGCGCTCGATCCCGAAATGCATTCGGCGCTCGCCAGGCTGGAAGACCGCCGCATCGGCGTGCACCTGCAGGGCGCGGAGCTCGCCTTCGACATCGCGGTACGCAATGGCGCGTTGAGGGTCGAACCTCCATCGACGGACGACACCACCCGCACGGACTTGCGCGTGGCCGCAACGCCGTTCTCCCTGCTTGCGCTGGCGATACCACGCGAAGGCGACACGCTGCCGCCGGGCAAGGTCGAGATCGCGGGCGACGCGGAACTCGCGCGCCGCGTGGAGAAGCTCGCGCGTGAATTCGCGCCGGACATGGAAGCCGCGTTCGCGCGCACGTTCGGCGAAGTGGTCGGCGTGGCGATCGCTCGCGCGCTGCGCGAGGCCACGCGCGCCCTGCGCACCGGCGCGCGTCATGCGAGCGATGATGCGGCCGACTGGCTGCGCGACGAAGCGCGACTGGTCGTGCCGCGCGGTGAACTCGACGATTTCCTGGACGAGGTGGATCGCCTGCGCGAGCGCGCCGAGCGCCTGCAGGTTCGCGTACAACGATTGCGGGGAACGACCGCATGACGCCGCTGCGACTGTTGCCGCGCGTGGCGCGCCTGCTCGCGATCCTGGTGCGCTACCGGCTGGACGAGCTGATCGACGAACAGCACGCGATGCGCCCGCTGCAGTGGGCGCGTGTGCTCCTGCCGCGCGCGCGCAGGGAAATCGCGGCAATGCCGCGCGGCGCGCGCCTGCGCCTCGCGTTGACCCAGCTCGGACCGATCTACGTCAAGGCGGGACAAGTCCTGTCCACGCGCCGCGACCTGCTTCCCGACGACGTCGCCGATGAACTGGCGCTGCTGCAGGACCAGGTGCCGCCGTTCCCGGGCGAGCAGGCGCGCGCGATCGTGGAGGAAGCGCTGCGCGCGCCCATCGCCGCGCTGTATGCGCGCTTCGACGAGGCGCCGCTGGCTTCGGCTTCCATCGCGCAGGTGCATCCGGCGACGCTGCCGGACGGACGCGAGGTGGTGGTGAAGGTGGCGCGGCCCGGCATCCGCAAGCAGATCGCCCGCGACCTGGACCTGCTGCACGCGCTGGCCAATCTTGTCGCGCGCTGGCATCCGCAGGCCGACAAGATCCGCCCGCAGGACATCGTGGAGGAGATCGAGAAGACGCTCTACCACGAGCTGGACCTGCAGCGCGAAGCGGCGAATGCGAGTTTGCTCCGGCGCAATTTTGCGAACTCGCCCGACCTGTACGTGCCGGAGGTGTTCTGGTCGCACACCAACGAGCGCGTGTTCACCATGGAACGCGTGCACGGCATTCCGGCCGATGACATCGCGGCGCTCGATGCGGCCGGCATCGATCGCAAGCATCTCGCCGCGAAAGGCGTGCGCCTGTTCTACACACAGGTGTTCCGCGACAACTTCTTCCACGCCGACGCGCACCCCGGCAACATCTGGGTGGACACGCACGCGAAGGACGAGCCGCGTTTCATCGCGCTGGACTTCGGCATCATGGGCACGCTGCCGGAAGCCGACCAGTACTGGCTGGCGGAAAACTTCATGGCGCTGTTCGAGCGCGACTACCAGCGCATCGCGCACCTCCACGTCGCCGCCGGCTGGGTGCCGCGCACGGTGCGCATGGACGAGCTGGAGAGCGCGGTGCGCACGGTCTGCGAGCCGTACTTCACGCGGCCGCTGTCGGAAATCTCGCTGGCCGAGGTGATCGCGAAGCTGTTCAACGTCGCGCGCCAGTTCGAACTGACCCTGCAGCCGCAACTGATCCTGCTGCAGAAGACGCTGCTGAACATCGAGGGGCTGGGACGCCAGCTCGACCCGCAGATCGACATCTGGGCGGTGGCGTATCCGGAACTGAAACGCATCCTCGCGCGCCGCTACAATCCGCTGCGCCTTGTGCGCGAAATGCGCAAGCGTGTGCCGGAATGGTTGCACATCGCGCCGCGCATTCCCGACCTGGTGCACGAAGGGCTGCAGCAACTGGCGCGCGGCACCACGCGTGTGGATGTCACCTCGACGGAACTGCAATTCCTGCACGCCGCGCAGCGCGACACGCAGCGGCGCATCCTCGCCGCGGCGTTCGGCGGCTCGCTGCTGACCGGGGCCGCGCTGCTGTTCGCCTTCGCCCCCGCGCGGGTGCCGTGGCTGGAAGCGGCGGCGTTCGCGGTCGGCGTGATCGCGTTCGCGGCCGCGTGGCCTTGGGCGAGACGACGCCGTTAGCCGATGCCTTGAATGGCATCGGCTGCGTCGTCGAGCGCCCGAGGCAGGATTCCGAGGGCGGGGTTGCTTAGCGAGCGCAGGACGCGCGAGCTTAGCTACAACGCCTCTCACGTAAACGGCTTTTTGGCTTTGCGCGCGCATCCGTTACATTTCACGCATGCGTGTCTCTCCACACATCGACATCCCCGATTCCGAACTGACCGAGCGCTTCCTGCGCGCGGGCGGTCCGGGCGGGCAGCACGTCAACCGCACCGAGAGCGCGGTGGAGCTGCGTTTCGATGTCGCGCATTCGCCATCGTTGCCTGAAGACGTGCGCGCGCGCGTGCTGTCGCGCCGTGATCGCCGGCTCACCGACGAAGGCGTGCTGGTGATCCAGGCGCAGCGCTTCCGCGACCAGGCGCGCAACCGCGAGGATGCGCGCGAACGCCTGACCGAACTCCTTCGCTCCGCGCTGCATGCGCCGAAGAAGCGGGTCGCCACCAAGCCGACCCGAGCGTCGAAAGAACGCAGGCTCGTGGGCAAGCAGAAGCGTGGGGCGATCAAGCGCGAGCGAGCGCGCAACTGGAGCGCGGAGTGAGCGTTGCCTCCCGTTCCAACCCTCGCCCGCCAGCGAAGGAGGGGGTGCAATCTGCCGCTCGCGAGCCGCTCCCCGCGTATTTGCCGGAAGCCATGCCGCACTTCCCGGATCGCGCATGGCGCAGATTGTTTCGCGCGGTTGTACGCATCAGCGGCTGGCGTCTGGAAGGCGAGTTTCCGCACGTCGCACGCGCGGTGCTGATCGCCGCGCCGCATTCGTCGTGGTGGGACGGCGTGCACGGGCTGCTGTTCAAGGTCGCGCTGGGCGTGGACATTTCCTTCATGGCCAAGCGCGAACTGTTCGCCGGCCCGCTCGGCTGGCTGCTGCGCAAGCTCGGCGGCATTCCCATCGAGCGCGCGGCAGCTCATGGCGTGGTCACGCAGATGCGCGAACTTTTCCATGCGCGCGGGAAGTTGTGGCTCGGCATCACGCCCGAAGGCACGCGCAAGCGCGTAACGCGATGGAAGAGCGGCTTCTGGCACATCGCGCGCGAGGCGGGCGTGCCGATCATCCCGGTGTACTTCGATTATCCGCGCAAGGTGATAGGCCTCGGCCCGTTGTTCCAGCCGACCGCGGACATGGAAGCGGACATCGCCGCGCTGCGCGCGTTCTATCAGCCGTGCGAGGGGAAGCACCGGGGCGTGTAGCGTGCGCTCTGCGCGCGCGTGCTACGTCAACGCTGCGAATGCGCCGCGGCTTCGTATTCGCGCTGCATCGCGAGGTCCGGCTCGATCAGGTCCACGAACGCGCGCGCCTCCGGCGAGAGGTGCTTGCCCTTGCGCATCACCACGCCGTAGCTGCGCTGCGGAAAATAGGCGCGCATGTTGCGCGCGACCAGCCGTCCGCGATCGGCGTCGGACAGGCAAATGCCGGTGACGATCGAGATGCCCAGTCCCATCGCGACGTACTGCTTGATGATCTCCCAGCCGCCGACCTCGATGGCGACGGTGTAAGGCACCTTGCGCTGCTGGAACACAAGGTCCACCAGCCGATAGGTGGTCAGCCGTTGCGGCGGCAGGATCAATCCGTACGGCGAAAGATCATGCAACTCGATCACCTCGCGTTCCGCCAGCGGATGACCGACGGGCAGGATCAGCATCGGGTCGAACCGCCGGAACGGCTGATAGCTGATGTCGTGCGGGACATCCAGCATCGAGCCGACCGCGAAGTCCGCCTGGTCCGAGCGCAGCAGCGCGAGGCCATCCTTGCCCGTGACATTCGCGAGTTGCAGGCGCACCTCCGGATGGCGCTCGCGATATTCGGCCACCAGCGACGGCAGCAGGTACTGGATCGTCGAAGTGCCCGCGGCGATGGTCAGCTCGCCGGCACTCAAACCGGAAAGCGCGGAATGGAAGCGCGCGTCCAGCGCGTCCAGCCCCTCGATCAGCGGGCGCGCCTGTTCGAACAGCGTCTGGCCGGCGCGGGTCAGGGTGATGCGCTGGCGGCGGCCGCGCTCGACCAGTTGCGTGCCGAGTTCGCGCTCCAACGCCTGCAGCTGCAGGCTGACCGAGGGCGGCGACAGGAACAGCGCTTCGGCCGCACGGGCCAGCGTACCCAGGCGGGCAATGGTGACGAAGGCGCGAAGTTGCCGGTAGCGGCTGCCTTTGTAATAGAAGCGCGCGGCCTCGCCGTCGCGCTCCGCAGGCGCTCGGGGCTTCGCCTTCCGGGTCGTTCTCGCGGCCATTTCACCAGTCCGTTTCAAACGCATTTGATTTTCTCAAAGTTTCCGGTTGACACATTTGCTTTGTCAACTTTTACGAAGCAACTTACCCTCGAAGGCCACGAGGCAATACGAGGAAGCAGTCATGGCCGTCGCAATGGAAGTGCTGCAAAACCGCGCCGGAGCACAGATTCCGGGACCCGCGCACCCGGCCCTGCGTGAAATCCTCACGCCCGAGGCGCTGGTGTTGCTGACCGACCTGCACCGCCGTTTCGAGCCACGCCGGCAGGCTTTGCTGGTCGAACGCGCCCGGATCCAGGCACGCTTCGACGCCGGCGAGTTGCCGGATTTCCGCCCCGACACGCAGGACATCCGCACCGGCGAATGGGCCGTGGCGCCGATCCCGGCGGCGCTGGCCGATCGCCGCGTCGAGATCACCGGCCCCACCGAACGCAAGACCGTGATCAACGCGCTGAACTCCGGCGCCAACGTGTTCATGGCCGACTTCGAGGATTCCACGACGCCCACCTGGGCCAACCTGCTGGAAGGCCAGGTCAACCTGCGCGACGCGGTGAACGGCGACATCGCCTACGACGCACCGAACGGCCGCGCCTACCGCCTGAACGCGCAGACCGCGATCCTGATGGTGCGCCCGCGCGGCTGGCACCTGCCTGAGCGCCATCTCGAAATAGATGGCGAATCGATATCCGGCGCGCTGTTCGATTTCGCGCTGTTCGCCTTCCACAACGCGCGCGCCTTGCACGGGCGCCGGCTCGGTCCGTTCTTCTACCTGCCGAAGTTGCAATCCATGGAAGAAGCCGCGCTGTGGGACGCGGTGATGGAGCATACCGAACGCGCCCTCGGGCTGCCGCTCGGCAGCTTCAAGGCGACGGTCCTGATCGAGACGCTGCCCGCCGCATTCCAGATGGACGAAATCCTGTTCGCGCTGCGCCGGCGCGTGGTCGGGCTCAACTGCGGGCGCTGGGATTACATCTTTTCCTGTATCAAGACGCTGCGCGCGCACCGCGATCGCGTGCTGCCCGAACGCGGGCAGGTCGGCATGACCGTGCCTTTCCTGCGCCGCTATTCGCAATGGCTGATCAGGACCTGCCATCGCCGCGGTGCATTCGCGATGGGCGGCATGGCCGCGCAGATTCCGATCCGCAACGACGAAGCAGCGAACCAGGTCGCGCTCGACAAGGTACGCGAGGACAAGCTGCGCGAGGTGCGCGACGGCCACGACGGCACCTGGGTCGCGCATCCGGCGCTGGTGCCGATCGCGCGCGAGGTGTTCGACGCACACATGCCCACACCCAACCAGTTGCACGTCGAACGCAATGACGTGCACGTCACCCGCGACGCGCTGATCGCGCCTTGTGGCGGCACGATCACGCGCGCCGGTTTCGACAACAACGTCGAGGTGTGCCTGCGCTATCTCGCCGCCTGGCTGGACGGCATGGGATGCGTGCCGATCCACAACCTGATGGAAGACGCCGCCACCGCCGAGATCGCGCGCGCGCAGCTCTGGCAATGGCTGCATCACGACGATGCGCAGCCGTTGTGTTTCGACGACGGCACGCCGATCACCTTTGCCGCGTTCGACCGCGCGCTGGCCACGTTCGCGCACGAACTGCGTGGAAGCGGACTGCCCGGCGCCGCGCGCGCGGAGGAAGCAGCCGCGCTGATCGGCGAACTCACCCACGCTCCGCAGCTCGCCGAATTCCTGACGCTGCAGGCGTACGAAGCAGGGATCAGGGGCGAGTAGCGAGGGCCGTCTCGCGCCTTCTTTTGCCCCGACCCATTTGGAAGCACGCCCTCGCCACTCACCCCTCGCCCCTCTTTTCATGCTGCGGAGATCAACATGAAACCCTCGGCCCTCCCCACCGCCGACCAGTTGCAGCTGGACTGGAACAACAACGCGCGCTGGCATGACGTGCAGCGCCCCTATTCGGGCGAAGACGTCGCGCGTTTGCGCGGTACCGTCGCCATAGAACATTCGCTGGCGCGGCGCGGCGCCGAACGCCTCTGGCGCGACCTGCATTCCGAACCCTTCGTCAATGCGCTCGGCGCGCTCACCGGCAACCAGGCGATGCAACAGGTGAAGGCCGGCCTGCGCGCGATCTACGTGTCCGGGTGGCAGGTCGCCGCGGACGCGAATTCCGCGGGAGCGATGTATCCGGACCAGTCGCTGTATCCGGCCGACTCGGTACCGGAGGTGGTGCGGCGGATCAACAACACGCTGCTGCGCGCCGACCAGATCGCGCACGCGGAAGGCGACGACGGTACCGACTGGCTCGCGCCGATCGTGGCCGATGCCGAAGCCGGATTCGGCGGCGTGCTGAACGCCTACGAATTGATGAAGGCCATGATCGAGGCCGGTGCCGCGGCGGTGCACTTCGAGGACCAACTGGCCAGCGCCAAGAAGTGCGGCCACATGGGTGGCAAGGTGCTGGTACCCACGCGCGAAGCGGTGCAGAAGCTCGTTGCCGCGCGACTTGCCGCGGACGTCGCGGGTGTGCCGACGCTGATCGTCGCGCGCACCGACGCCATGGGCGCGGGCCTGCTCACTTCCGACATCGACGAGAACGACCGCGCCTTCTGCACCGGCGCGCGCACCGTGGAGGGCTTCTTCGAAACCAGGGCGGGCATCGAACAGGCAATCAACCGCGGACTGGCCTACGCGCCGTATGCGGATCTGGTGTGGTGCGAGACCTCCACGCCCGACATCGAACAGGCTCGCCAGTTTGCGCAGGCGATCCGCGCGAAATATCCGGACAAGTTGCTGGCCTACAACTGCTCGCCCTCGTTCAACTGGAAGAAGAACCTGGATGCGGCGACGATCGCCTCGTTCCAGGAGCGGCTCGGCGAGATGGGCTACAAGTTCCAGTTCATCACGCTGGCGGGCTTCCACGCGCTCAACCATTCGATGTTCGCGCTGGCCCGCGACTACCGCGGGCGGCAGATGGCGGCCTACGTAGAGTTACAGGAAGCCGAATTCGCCGCCGAAAAGGAGGGCTACACCGCCGCGCGCCACCAGCGCGAGGTGGGCACCGGATACTTCGACGCACTGAACCAGGTGATCGCCGGGGGCGCGTCCTCGCTCTCGGCCCTCCAGGGCTCGACGGAAGCCGCGCAGTTCACGCGCAGCGCGGCCTGAAACCTGCTCTCCCGGAGGCATTTCCGTTCCGGCCGGAGCGGCCGATTGTCATGTTTCATGGCGGCCACCGCCTCGTCCCACACGGGGCCGAAAGTTGCGGTACTATCAAATGTGATCTGCTCCTCAGGGGGAGGCCGCCGTGCCTCACGCCGAAACCCAGATGCAAGAGCATGCGACACCGCATTCGCAAGCGCGGATCACGCGGTTGCCGCGGCAATTGTCGGACCAGGAATTCTCGCTGCTGGCCTCCGCCGGCGAGCGCCGCCAGTTGCAGCCGGGCCAAACCGTCTTCAAGCGCGGCGAATTCGGCCGCGCGATGTTCGTGATCGATTCCGGCCGGGTGCTGCTGGAATTCGCCGGCGACCTGCCCGACAAGCTGATCGGCCCGCGCGAATATTTCGGCGAGCTGGCTCTGTTCATAGGCAACCACGCGCGTTCGGGCAGCGCGCTCGCCGCCGAACCCTGCACGATCTACGTGATCGAGCAGGAGGCCTTCGACGCGCTGCTCAGGCGCGCGCCGGAGACGGTGGCGATGTTCATGCGCCGCTCGTTCACCTACCTCGTGGCCAGCGAGCAGCAGTTGATCGCCAATTACAAGCGCCGCAACGAGGACCTGATCCAGACGCTGGATTCGCTGCGCCAGACCCAGGACCAATTGCACCTGGCCAACCGCCAGATCTGCACCGACGACCTTACCGGCCTGTGCAACCGGCGCGGCCTGTACCGTTTTCTCGAGAGCCTCGGGGAAATCCGCGACCGCCAGCGCATGCTCGGCCTGCTGCTGATCGACATCGACCACTTCAAGCAGATCAATGATCGCGCCGGGCATCTGACCGGCGACGAGGTGCTGCGCGCGATCGCTGCGGAAGTGCAGGATGCCGCCTCCGCGACCGACCTGCCATGCCGCCTGGGCGGCGACGAATTCGCCCTGCTCACGCAGGTGCACGGCCAGCGCGATCTGGCCGATCGCGCGCTGCGCATCGCCGAAGGCGTGCGGCAATTGCGCTTCCGTGGCACCCCGCCCGACCTGCACGTCGCGGTCAGCGTGGGCGGCAGCCTGTGCCGCGACGAGGCCGGCTGGTCGGTGTGGTACAGCGAAGCCGATTGCGCGCTGTACCACGTCAAGGGCTCCGGCGGCGACGGCGCGCATGTGCTGATGTAAAAAACAATCGTCATTCCGGGGCCGCTTACTACCGATCGCTTTGCTGTTCCCTTCTCCCCTTGCGGGAGAAGGTGGCCCGAAGGGCCGGAAGAGGGGTGCCGCCGAAGGCGGCTTGCGAGCCGGACTCGCCACGCTCGCCCCTTTCACCCTCGCCTTCTGCCCGGAGGGAGGGGACAAAAATTCAGGCGAGATCGCATACACAGGGGTATGCACGCACATGAACGCCGAAATCCGCCCGCTCGACCCACTCACGCGCTCCGGCCAGCACGCCACCCCACGGCTGCGAACGCTGGTGGTGTGCGACATCGCCGATTCCACGGCGCTGGTCGAACGCATCGGCGACCAGAACGCGGCCAACATCATCCGCAAGCACGATCGCCTCGCGCGCGCGCTGGTCGAGCAGCATCAGGGGCGCGAGATAGACAAGACCGACGGCTTCCTGCTGCTGTTCGAGCGCCCCATCCAGGCGGTCGCCTTTGCGCTCGATTACCAGCGCGGCCTGAAACACCTCTCCGCCGCCGAAGGCGTAGTGCTGCGCGCGCGCGTTGGCATCCACATGGGCGACGTGGTGATCTGGGAAAACGCGCCGGAAGACGTCGCGCGCGGCGCCAAGCCGATCGAGGTGGAGGGCCTGGTCAAGCCGGTGGCCGCTCGCCTTGCACAACTCGCGCTGCCCCAGCAGACACTGGTTTCCTCGGCCGCCGCCGGCATCGCGCGCCGCGCCCAACGCGAACTCGGCCGCGAATCCGCCGAACGCGTGCACTGGCGGGAACACGGGCGCTATCGCTTCAAGGGCGTCCCCGAGCCGATGGAAGTGGTCGAGGTCGGCGAGGAGAAGATCGCGCCGCTGCATGCGCCGCGCTCCGGCCGCACCGCGAAGAAGATCCTGCCCTGGTACCGGCGCCCGCTCACGCTGGCGGCGGAGGCGGCGATGCTGGCGATCGGCATCGGCGTCGGCGCCTGGCTCCTCTTGCAGAGCCCGCCGACATTGGCCTTTGCCAAGCGCGACTGGGTGGTGGTGGGTGACTTGCAAAACAATACGAACGAACGCGTTTACGACAATGCACTGGATACCGCAATCAGAATGGGGCTGGAGGAGTCTCGTTACGTAAACGTCGTGCCGGGCACCCAGATCAAAGACGCGCTGTCCTTGATGCGGCGTCCACGCGATTCATCGCTCGATCGCAGCACCGCGCGCGATGTGGCGATTCGGGAAGGTGCCCGAGCCTTGATCATGCCCAGCATCAGCGAAGTGGGCGACAAGGTGCGTATCAATGCCGAAGTCGTGGACCCGAATTCGGGTGCGACGGTGTACGTGGAATCCGCTGAAGCCACTGGCGACGCAGCGGCATTGAAAGCGGCGGATCGAGTCGTCCATCAA
>DASSFA010000093.1:0-10664 GCA_035694895.1 Rhodanobacteraceae bacterium
CTCGGCCACGAATTCGCCGAGGTTGCGCCCGAGCAGTTCCTCGCGCTCGTAGCCGAGCGCCTGCGCCATGGCGCCGTTGACGCGCAGCAGCCGGCCGTCCAGGTCATGCATCCACACCACGCCGAGACCGGATTCCACCAGGTCGGTGTAGCGGCGCTCGCTCTCGTGCAGGTCCTGCTGCAGGCGGCGCTCGCCGGAGAGGTCGCGGACGATGATCAGCCGCGCCGGAATCCCTTCGTAACGCAAGGTCCCGGTATCGGTCTGGACGTCGAACTCCTCGCCATTCTTGCGCTTGTGGCGGTATGGCACGCTGCCGGCCGGCAGCATGCGCGTGCTGGTGCGCAGGTTCTCGCGCAGGCGCACCGCGTCGGCGCCGGCGCACAGGTCCGTCAGGCTCAGCTTCAGCAGATCCTCGCGGGTGTAGCCGTAGCAGCGCAGCGCGGCCGGATTGGCATCCAGCACGCGCAGGTCGGCGATCGCGAAAACCAGCACCGGCAGCGGATTGCCGGTGAACAACGCGCGCATTTCCTCGGCGCGGCGCTCGGCGAGCTGGCGCAGGTCCAGTTCCTCGGTGATGTCGCGGGCGATGCCCAGCAGGCCGATCACGCCGCCGCGGCCGTTGTGCAGCGGCATCTTGGTGACCAGGAAGCTGCGCTCGCCCTGCCCCGGCACTTCCTGCTTTTCGCGGAACAAAGTCGGGATACCGCGCTGCAGGCAGACACGATCGTTCTCGAGGTAGGCCGCGGCATGACCGTTGCCGAGCAGTTCGTCATCGCGCAGCCCGATCACGTCACTGGCCTTGCGCCCGAACAGCGAGGCGGTGGTGATGTTGGCGAAGCGGTAGCGGCTGTCCAGATCCTTGACGAAGATCGCGTCGCGTCCCTCGTCGCAGATGGATTGCATCAGCTCGCGCATGCGGCCCAGGCGCCTGCGGGTGAGGTGGAGCCCGAACGCCGCGCCGGCCAGGCCGAGCACCCCGATGGTGGCCAATGCGATCCGCCAGAGATTGACCGGCGACAACGCGATGTCGAGCGCGATCAGCAGCAACAGGGCGAGCGCGCTCAGCGCCAACAGCACCGCGGCGGCGCGCATGGCCAGCCGTGCCGCGCCCGGCGAGCGGCCGGGCACCGCATCAATGCTGTCATCAATGGCGAGGGGTTCGGCCATTTTTAGCTTCGTTGACACGCAAAATCGCGCGTTTCCGGCAATTCTGCAAGAGCCATGCTAGTTCGACCCGGATTCCCGTCCGGGCCGCCGGCGACACAGTTGTTGACCTTCATTCGGACGGGCGGTCGAGCCGGACCGACGGACGGCAGCCCCTTCCCTCGGCGGCCGCGTGCCGCGATGCGCGGGCGCGCCGCTACTTGCGCATCAAGGTGGACTTGCCGAACAAGCTTTCGATCAGGTCGACCGCGAGCTTGGCGGTCCGGTTATGGTCGTCGAAGGCGGGGTTCAGCTCCATGACATCCAGCGAACCCAGCCGCCCGCTGTCGGCGATCATCTCCATGCACAACTGCGCCTCCCGATAGTTGGGGCCGCCCGGCACCGTGGTGCCCACGCCCGGCGCGATCGAAGGATCGAGGAAATCCACGTCGAAGCTCACGTGCAGGTGCGTGTTCTGATCCAGCCCCGAGAGCGCTTCGATCATCGCGCGCTTCATGCCGACCTCGTCGATGTAGCGCATGTCGAGGATTTCCAGGCCGATGTCGTGCACCAGCTTCTTCTCGCCGGCGTCCACCGAACGAATGCCGATCTGGCGGATGTTGGAGGCGTCCACCGCGGGCGACTCGCCGCTCAACGTGGTGAGCGCGGAAGGACCCAGGCCGCACAGGCACGCGACCGGCATGCCGTGGATGTTGCCGGACGGGGTGATCGCGGAAGTGTTGAAATCTGCATGCGCATCCAGCCAGAGCACGCGCAGCTTGCGCTGCTTCTGCCGGCAATGCGCGGCGACCGCGCTGATCGAGCCGATCGCCAGGCAGTGATCGCCGCCGAGCAGGATCGGCAAGCGGCCCTGCGCCAGTTCCGCGCGCACCGCATCCATCACCGCGCGGTTCCAGGCAATCACCTGGTCGAGGTGGCGATAGCCTTCATGCGGCGGCTGCCAGGGATTGACCGGTCCGCCCAGGTTGCCGACGTCGGCCACGTCGAGGCCGCGCGCTGCCAGAGCCTGGGCAAGCCCAGCCACGCGGAGGGCTTCCGGCCCCATGGAGGCGCCGCGGTCGGCCGCACCGATATCGGTGGGCGCGCCGATCAGGGAAACGCGAGTGGTATCGGGCATGCTGGCGCTCGATGGCCGGATTCAGACTGTCGAGCATAGCCGCATGCAGGCCGCTTCTGCACGCGACGGCGGGCTTCAGGCCGTGGTCGTCGTCACCGCGCCCAAAGCCGAAAGCAGGCAATCCACCCAGGGCGCGAGGGCCGCGACGTCGCGGCTGGGCGACTTGCCCGACAGCATCCGGTCCAGCTTCTGCGCAGCCACCCCGATCTCTTCCAGCCCGTAGCACGGCGCCGACCCGGATAACCGATGCACCAGCGTGTGCAGCTCCCGCCACGCCGGTGACTGCGCGTCCTCCATGCAGGCACGCCAGAGTTCGGCGGCATCGGCGCGGCGCTGCGGCAGCGCGGCGAAATAGGCCGCGCGCAGCGCCTCGTAGCGCGCCTCGAAATCCAGATCTTCGGATGCAGTCCCCACTTGCCGCGCCCCAAACGGAAAGGTGCCGCCTGCCCGATCGCGCGGACCGGCCAGAACGGCCGCATGCATCATAGCGCGCACGCAAGAGGGCACTGTGAAGGTGGGCGGATTTTCCGGCGCGGATCGTGCGCGTGCATCGAGACGAGGAATGGTGCCGCTTGTCCGACTCGAACGGACGACCTACTGATTACAAATCAGTTGCTCTACCAACTGAGCTAAAGCGGCGATGTCCGCATGCTACCAATCCGCGGTGCCGAGCGGCGTGCCGGGCACAGCAGGCGCCCGCTCAGAAGCAATCCACCGTCTTCGCCTGCAGGTCGCTGCGCCCCGGCAGCCAGGCCTGCCAGTTGAACCCCGCTTGCGGCGGCAGCACGAAATCCACCCAGTACACGGGCAAGGTCTCCACCCGTTGGCTGACCTGGGCGTTGAACCCGAGCGCCGCGATCTGGGCGCGGCGGGCGTCGGCGTTGGCGCCATCGTGGAACAGGCCCAGCGAGATCGTGTTCTGCTGGTCTCCCGCGGTGACAACGTAATAGTCACGCACGTTTTTCGCGGAAAGCGCGCGCGCGGTAGCCAGCGCCGCATCGCGCGTCGGCAACGCGGGGAGGTAAACCCAGAAGCCGCGCGACTGGTGGGTCTGCCCCTCGCGATACTGGATGCGCGGCACGTGCGGCGTCAGAGCCTGCATCGCCGCGCGCATGTCGGTCTGGGTCGGGAACGGGCCGATGCTCTCGCAGCGATCCGAGGCCTGCGCAGCGCGCGATTCCGTCGCAGCCTGCGCCGGCGCGCCCGCGCGCTCGGAAAGCAGCTTCAGTTCCGGCACGCCGGGATCGGTCGGCGGCGGCAGCGGCGCAACCGGCACGCGGCCGAACGCAAGCCAGGCGGCCACGCCGATGTTGAACGCGATCAGCAGCAGGAAGAGAAGTCGATAGAACACGGGAGCGCAAGCGGATGGAACCGCGCCTTTATACCGGAATCCGCTCCGCGGCCCAGAGCGCCAGTCCACGCAATACGGCATCGTCCAGCAAACATGCCCGCGCACCATGCCGATTTCCCTCGAGCATGGCCTGCAGCGAAGCGGCCCAGCCGCCGTGCAGGAAGATCGGCGGATCATCCAGTTCGACACGCTGCTTCGCGCGATACCACTCGACCAGCGCGGCCGCCGCACGCGCGCAGCCTGCCTGCAGCGCGTGCGCGGTGTCGTCGTTCGCGGTTTGCGCGAAAGCATCACGGTTCGCATCCGCGATCGCGGTCGCGCCATGCAGCGAACGCAACATCAGATCCGGCGACGGTGCGATGAGGCCTTCGCGCTGCCTGCCCTTCGCATCCACCGCATCCAGCGTCAGCGCGGTGCCGCAGCCGGCGACGATCACGCCGGCGCCGTTCGCTTGCGAACGCGCGACAGCCATCGCCAGCAAACGATCGATGCCCAGCCGCTCCGGAATCCGGTAGTAAGTCGTGATGCCGCAACCCTGTCGCGGCGACCGCAACCATTCCACTTCCGCCTTCGGCCAGGTTTGCAAGGCGATGCGCAGGCGGTCGGCACGCGAGCCCGATGCGACCGACGCGACCAGCACGCGGGCGGGCACGGGCCAGCGCGCGAGCTGCACCTGCAACACCGCATCGAAATCCGGTGCATCCCAGGCCAGCGCGAAATGCTGCGCCAGCTCGCGTTCGCGCAGCCACGCGCCCTTGAGGCGCGAGTTGCCCAGATCGAAGAGCCAGGAGACGTCTTTCGAAGTCATCATGTGAGCGGTTTGAAAGCGTCGCGAGCGAGGGCAGCTTGCGCGTCGCCGGAGCGCAGGAAGCGGAGTGTACACGCCAGTACATGAGCATTCCTTGGCTCCGAAACGGTACATCCATGTACCGGGCCTGATCCGAGCACCGCCGGCGCGCGACATTTTGTTTGAACCAGGCCGAGCGCAGCAGCTTTCAGGCCGCTCGCGTCGCGCGTACCGACACTTCCGCACTGTCCACCGTCTGCTCTCCGCGCGGCGTGCGCACGCGCAGCGCGCCGCGCGCATCCACCCCGATCGCCACGCCTTCGAATGCACCGCGCGGGTCGTCCACGCGCAACCCGCGCCCGCGCAGCGCATCGTACCGCGCGTAATCGCTCGCGAACGCGGCGAACCCGGATGCGGCGAAGACATCCAGTGCCTCGCACAGGTGCTCGATCATCGTCGCGGCGAGCTTGCCGCGCGCCGGTACCGCGCCGGCGCCGATTTCATCGAGATCGGTGACCGGCTGCGCAATCGCGTCGCGTGCCTCGTCCGGCAGGTGCAGATTGATGCCGACGCCGATCACCGCGTGGCACGGACCCAGGAATTCGCCCCCCAGTTCGACCAGGATGCCGGCGAGCTTGGCGCCGTGGTGCACCAGATCGTTGGGCCATTTCACGCCCACGCCTTGCACGCCGCGATCTTCCAGCGCCCGCGCGGCGGCCACGCCGATGGCCAGCGACAGGCCGGACAGCGCTGCATACCCTTGCCCGAAACGCTTGAAGCACGAGAACGCGAGATTGGTGGCCGGCGGCGATACCCAGGCGCGCCCGCGGCGGCCGCGACCGGCCGTCTGCATCTCCGCGAACACGAAGGTGCGATCGGGCAGGTCATCCACCCGGCGCAGCAGCTCGCTGGAAGTCGAGTCCAGCTTCCAGTGCACCTCCAGCGCGCCGAGTCGCTTGCGCACGGTCGCGGGAAGCGCACGCCGGATCGCGGCCGCATCCAGCCGGTCGAGGGGACGGGCCAGCCGGTAGCCTTCGCCGGCTTGCGCTTCGACGGGCAGGCCGGCCGCGCGCAGCGCCTCGATCTGCTTCCAGATCGCCGTGCGGGACACGCCCAGCCGCAGCGCCAGATCGGCGCCGGACACAGGCGCTTCGGCCGAGAGCAGATCGAGCAATTCGGGGGTGGAAGTCATGGCTGGGCCGGATCCGGCGAATCGTGACCTGACACGCTGGCGGGGTCGGTCGGTTTCTGTCAAGATCGCCGGCGCGCTCGAATCCGGGGGCTGCCATGAAGCGTGTTGTCTTGCTGTTGACCGTGTTGAGTGCGGCGGGCTTGCCGCTGACCGCGGCTGCGCTGGACTATGGCCCCGGCCAGCGCATCCTCGCTGCCGAAACCAGTGCCCCGTCGCTGCCGAGCACCCACGGCGACGAGAATCCGTTTTCGGAACTGGTCGCGCCGCACCGGGCGCACGCGGACGACGACGACTCCAGTTCCGCGCTGCCGAGCAACAGCAGCAACGACGCGAAACCGTCGGCGCCCACCGCGCGTCGCAGCAATGCGCCCACACCCGGCCCTGGCACGGCTGCCCCGCCGCGGCACGGCGTGCTGTCATGGCAATCGCTGCTGCCGGGATCCATTCAGTAACGCGGATCGCCTGCACGCAGACTCCCACGACAGCCGCTTTGCAGGAGCGCGCCTGCGCGCGATTCAAACCGTCGTGAAGCTCAACTTGAACCGGCTGCCGCCGAGTTCTTCCGAACGCTCGATCTGCAACTCGCCGCGATAGGCGCGCATGATGTCCTGCACGATCGCAAGGCCGATGCCGTGGCCCTGCACGCGTTCGTCGCCGCGCACGCCACGTTGCAGGTAGTGCTCCACCTGCTCCGGCGGAATGCCGGGGCCGTCGTCCTCCACCGTGATCTCGAGGCCCGGCCGCCACATCCGCGCATGGGCCGGCGGCAGCACGCGCGCACTGAACAGCACGCGATGGTGCGCCCACTTGAAAGCGTTCTCCAGCAGGTTCCCGAGCAACTCCAGCAGGTCGCCTTCCTCTCCATAGAAACGCGCGCCTTCGGCGATGTCGAATTCGCACAGGATGTTCTTGGCCGCATAGACCTTCTCCAGGCTCTGCACCACCGCTTCGGCGTGTCCCGCAATCGCCACGGGTGCGGCGAACTTGGCGTGCCCCGAGGTCGCCGCACGCGTGAGCTGGTAGGCAACGATCTGGTCCATGCGCTGGATCTGCTGCAGCACATCTTCGCGCAGCGCGGAAGGTTCGCTGGATTCCAGTTGCGAGCGCGTGACCGCCAGTGGCGTCTTCAGGCTGTGCGCGAGGTCGGCCAGGATGTTGCGGTTGCGCTTGAGGTTCTCGCGCTCGCTGTCGATGAAATCGTTGAGGCTGCCGGTCAGCCCGCTCAGCTCCATCGGATACGAGCCCGACAGGTGCTCGGCTTCGCCGCGCTCGATGCGCGCGAGATCGGCGGCGACACGCCGCAGCGGCCACAGGCTCCAGCGCAGCAGGATCTGCTGCAGGATCAGCAGCACGAGGCCAAGCGCGGCCAGCCAGCTGAACAGCGTGCGCCGGTAGGCGACGAGCTGCTCGTCGAACTGCGCCTCGCTCTCGGCGATGTTCACCGTGATGCGGTAATTGTTGTCGCCCCAGGCGATGCCCTGCCTCAATACGTAGACGTTTCCCGCATTGGTCGGCAGCGGGCCCTGGAACTGGGTCAGCCCGGGCGGCAGCAGCGTGTCGAACGGCAATTCGCGCCCCAGTGCGGAAGGTGATTCCCAGCGGAAATCACCCTGGCCGACCACCACTGCATACAGGCCGGACCCGGGCCGGGCGAAGTCCGGGTTGGGCGGCACCTCGGGCAGGATCACCTTGTCCGACCGGTTGCTGACATCGGTGCCGGCCAGATACGCGTAGGCGTAGCTTTGCAGGCGGTCGCGCAGCGCGGAGAGCGCGGCCTGCGAATAGGCGCGGTCAAGCGCGAACCCGGCCAGGCCGAGGAAGCCGGCCAGCACCAGGCCCGTCGCAATCGTCGAACGGGCGGCGAGCGAAAGCGGCCGCTTGGGGTCTATGGGCATTCGCTCAAGTATGCCGCGCAACCGGCCGTTGCGCGCGGTTGCGGCGGCCCGCGCGCGTATGCAGGCCGTGCCGCCGCGGGGCCGGCATCATGCGGTGGCGCCTTCCTCGTTGTTCTCGTCGCGCGCAATCGCGAAGCGATAACCGCGTCCGCGCACGGTTTCGATCGGCTTCAACGTGCCTTCCGGATCGAGCTTGCGGCGCAGCCGCCCGATGAAGACTTCCAGCACGTTGGAATCGCGATCGAAATCCTGCTGGTAGATGTGCTCGGTGAGATCGGCTTTCGAGACCAGCTCGCCGGCGTGCAGCATCAGGTATTCCAGCACCTTGTATTCGTAGCTGGTCAGATCGGCGTTCTTGCCATCCACCGTGACCGTCTGCGCGGTGGTGTCCAGGCGGATCGGCCCGCACGAAAGCACCGGCTTGGACCATCCCGATGCGCGCCGCACCAGGGCATTGATGCGCGCCAGCAGTTCCTCGACGTGGAAGGGCTTGACCAGGTAATCGTCGGCGCCGTACTTCAGGCCTTCCACCTTGTCCTGCCACGACGAGCGCGCGGTCAGGATCAGGATCGGGAAGCTGCGGCCCTGCTCGCGCAGTTGCCGCACCAGGTCCATGCCCGACATCTTCGGCAGGCCAAGGTCCACGATCGCCAGGTCGAACGGCACCTCGCGGCCGAGGTACAGGCCCTCCTCGCCATCCTGCGCCGCATCCACCGCAAACCCGTCGCGCTTCAGCCGTGCAGCCAGCGTCTCGCGCAACGGCGCCTCATCCTCGACCAGCAGTATGCGCATGATTATCTCCCGCCCGATCCGTCTTTCTTGTGCTCGCGTTCCGGCGAGCCGTCATTGGAGCGCAGTTGCATCACGCGCACGTGACCGTCGGGCGTGAGCACCTTGATGCGATAGAGCTTGTTGCGGCCGTTCGGAATGCTGTCGGCGGCGAGGATGCGGCCATTGGTCTGCTGCTGCACCTGCTGCACCGCGCGTTCCAGGCTCAACTGTTCGTGGCTGTTCTGTCGGTTGGTGGGCGGCGCTTCGCGGGCAGCGGCCGCGCCGGCGTCGAGAAGCAACGCGACGGAAAGGACAGCGGCGGCCAGGGCAGAACGGATCGGCATACCTGCGATGATGCGGTTAGCCAATGAAATCATGCTGAACCGCGAACTTATGCGGCTTTTGCGGCGCGCGGCTGCACGGTTTCCAAAGCGGCCTCGATGGTTTCCCAGCCGGCGTCGTCACGATGCGCGCGCTCCGAGAGCACGCGCCGGAATGCGCGACCGCCAGGCTGGCCGTGGTAGAGCCCGAGCAGATGCCGGGCGATGTTCTGCAGGCGCACGCCGCGCGCCAGCTCGGCCTCGATATAGGGCCGCATCGCGCGCAGCGCCTGTTCGCGTCCCGGCGGTTCGCCGCCGAACAGCGCCGCGTCCATTTCCGCCAGCGCGTAAGGCTCGTGGTACGCGAGCCGGCCGAGCATCACGCCGTCCACGTGGCGCAAGTGTTCGTGCATGGATTCCAGGTCGGTGATGCCGCCGTTGATCACCACGGAGAATTGCGGAAAGTCGTGCTTCAGCCGATACACGCGCTCGTAGTTCAATGGCGGAATTTCGCGGTTCTCCTTCGGCGACAATCCCTGCAGCCAGGCCTTGCGCGCGTGCACGATCAGGATCCGCACGCCGGCTTCGATCATCCGTTCCGCGAAGCGTTGCAGGTCCGCGTATTCGTCCTGCTCGTCGACCCCGATGCGGCACTTCACCGTCACCGGAACATTTCCTCCGAAATCGGCCACCGCCTCGCGCATCGCACGAACGCAATCCGCGACGAGTCCGGGCTCGCGCATCAGGCAGGCGCCGAAGCGGCCCGACTGCACGCGGTCGGAAGGACAGCCGACGTTGAGATTGATCTCGTCGTAACCGGCCTGCGCACCGAAGCGCGCGGCTTGCGCGAGTTCGCCGGGATCGGCGCCGCCCAATTGCAATGCGACCGGATGTTCCTCCCGGCTGTGCTCCAGCAGGTGCAGCCGGTTGCCGTGCACCAGCGCCGCCGACGTGACCATCTCCGTATAGAGCCGCGCGTGCGGCGCGAGCAGGCGATGGAAGTACCGGCAGTGCCTGTCGGTCCAGTCCATCATGGGCGCGACGCACAGCTTCCACGGCGCCAAATCCGCCTCTGTTTTCCGGTTTTCCGACGCCATTCCCGAACCGCCGCCGTTATTGCTTCAGCGGCATGATCTTCCAGGCGAAGTCGTAATTCCACTTGTCGTAGTACAGATCGCCGCCGTCCCATTCGATCTCGCCGCGTTGCGAATCCACGGTGTCGGATCGGAAAAACTGCTTGGCCGGAACGAAGTCCCGCGAAAAATCGTCGTTGAAGGCGATGCGGAAATTGTCCAGGCCGCCCAGGTAAAACCATTTCAGCGAGGGATCGCCGGAGTCGAGGCGGCCGTAGGTGACGTCCACCGGAACCCAGCCGTATGGTGCCAGGTAGATCTCGGCCCAGTCGTGGATGTTGTTGTAGTCGCCCGTGGTGAACGTCCAGCCGGACTGCCAGCGCGCCGGGATGCCGTTCATGCGCATCAACGTGATCAGCAGCATGGTCTGTTCGCCGCAATCGCCGTGGCCGGCGTCGAGGGTGTAGGCGCTCAAGTCGGGAATCGTGGAGTATTCGCGTGCGCCGGCCCAAGGGATTTCATCCACGGCAGCAAAAATCCGCTGCGCGATTTGATACGGATTGGTGGCGTCGCCGACCACCTGCCGCGAGAACACGCGCAGCGGTTCGGTGAACACGATGTGCGGCGCGCGTTCGGCCACATATGGCGCAAGCTCCGGCGTGAGCTTCGCGGGCACCACTTTCGCGGGCTCGATGGCGTGGTACTGCGCGTCGAGGGTGACCTCGTAAGTGATCCTGAACACCGTCGGCTTGCCCGCCTGCGCGGCCTGCTCCAGGTACACGGTGCGTTGCAGTGCGGATTCCGGTGCGATCTCGTGCGCGACGGGTTGACTGGAAAGGAAGCGGATGCCCTCCTGCTGGCCGGGAATCTCACGCGGATACGGAATCCTGGCGCGAAGGGTCTTGCCGGCGGGCACGGCACCCGCGTCCACGGTCACCGTTTGCGTGACCTGCACGCGTTGCGGCAGCACGCTGGAACGGCCCGTCGCCTTCGC
>DASSFA010000094.1:0-2331 GCA_035694895.1 Rhodanobacteraceae bacterium
CTCCGCCCGCCGTATCCCGGGTGATGTTGTCTTGTCTGCCCGCGCGAGCATCCATTTCGCCCGCCTCCACTTCGATAGTTCCCCGCACAGCCCGCGGCACGCATCGCGGCGCTAGCGCTAGTTCTCAAGGGCAGCAGCGCCCCAGCCGCCCGCGGCATCAACGGGCCGCGTCAGGCAGCTTACGTTTTCGCTGAATAACCTGCGCACCAACCCTTCGCCGCAACCGCCTTGCCCGGATAAAGCGAGCACGGTCCGTAAGCCTGGCCGGCGGCCCCCTGGAAGAAGCGGCAGTTCGCGCAAGCCTGACCCGGTTTGTGCGGCGCCGGTGCCGTGCTGGCGTCTTCGGTGTAGTGCAGCGCCTTCGCAGTTGGATCGGCATCGGTCAGGTGCGGCAGGTCCGCCGCGCGAGCGGTGCGCGGCAACAATCCGGCCAGCAGCGCACCTCCGGCGATGCCTCCGAGCAATCCGAGAAAACGGCGGCGGCTTACGACGATGTCTCGCATGGTTGGCTCCGACGTTCGAGGAAAGACTCGTCTATCGTACGCTTGTTTTTTCGTCATCGCAGAGCGACCACCGTGCTACATTCATGCGCATGAACGATTCTTCCAATGCATCCCGGCTGCGTGCCGCGGGTGTCGATCCCATGCGCCTGGCCGAATGCGCGCGCGAAATCGCGCAAACCGGCGCGCATCTCGCCGCGCTCGGCTGGACGCCGGCGACCAGCAGCAATTTCTCGATGCGGCTTGACGCAAGCCATGCCGCGATCACCATTTCAGGGCGCGACAAGGGGGCGTTGACGCCCGACGACGTGATGGTGATTGATCTGGATGGCCGGCCGGTCGCCACCGATGCACGCCCCTCCGCGGAAACGGCGCTGCACACCCAGATCTACAAGCGCATGCCGCAATCCGGTGCGGTATTGCACACGCATTCGCGCACCCAGACGGTGGCATCGCGACTGTTCGCGCAAGCCGGTGCGATCGAGCTGGCGGGCTACGAATTGCTGAAGGCCTTCTCGGGCTACACCACCCACGAGGCTGCGATGCGGTTGCCGGTCTTTCCCAATACCCAGGACATGCCGGAGCTGATGGCGCGGGTGGATGCGTGGCTGGACTCCGGCAAGCCGTTGCACGCCTACCTGATAGACGGCCACGGCATTTACACTTGGGGCCGCGACATGGCCGAGACCCGGCGTCACCTCGAGGCGCTGGAATTCATGCTGGCCTGCGAACTGGATTTGAAGAGGCTGGGTGCATGAGCCGTTTGCGGATTTTCGACGAGGGACGTGGCAGTCCCCCGCTGTACACGTTCGACGACCACGCCCGGATCGCGCGCGAACTGGGCAGGGTCGGCGTGCGCTTCGAGCGCTGGGAAGCGTCGCAGCCGATCGCGCCGGGCGCCTCCCAGGAGACCGTGATCGAAGCCTATCGCGGCGACATCGAACGCCTGCAGCGCGACCACGGTTACAAGGCGGTGGACGTGATCTCGTTGAACGCCGATCACCCGCAGAAGGACGCGTTGAGGCAGAAATTCCTGAACGAGCACACCCACTCCGAAGACGAAGTGCGCTTCTTCGTGGCCGGCGAAGGCCTGTTCACCTTGCACATCAATGATCGCGTCTACGAAGTGCTGTGCTGCCAGGGCGACCTGATCGGCGTGCCCGACGGGACCCGCCATTGGTTCGACATGGGCCCGAATCCCGGGTTCGTGGCAATCCGGTTATTCACCAACCCGGAAGGATGGGTGGCGCAGTTCACCGGCGACGAAATCGCTTCACGATTCCCGCGCCTGGAAAACTGAATCGAAAGTGCAGCCCTGGATGGCTGCCTTCTGATCTTCGCACTCAGGGAGGAGTGCAAAGGAAAAGAGCATGGCGTCCTACATCGAGCAATCGCTCGCACCGGGCGAGAAGATCGTCGCAACCTTCCGCCTGCATTGGCTGGTCTGGATCAGGATGTGGTTCGTCCTGGCATTGGGCGCAGCCATCGCGATCGGCATTCTCTGGCTGGGCGCCGCCGGGTTCGGGGGCGCGTCCTTTGCCGGCGTATGGTGGCTTGCGCTGGGGGTCGCCATCGTCGCGATGATCATCGCGTTGTACGAATGGCTGGGCTTGCGCAGCATCGAACAGGGCGTCACCAACCATCGCGTGATCCGCAAGACCGGAGTGGTCAGCCGGCAATCCACCGAACTGCGACTGGCCTCGATCGAGACCGTGGACCTCAGGCAATCCTTCTGGGGCCGTATCTTCCGCTTCGGCAACGTCGAGATCACTGGCCGCGGCGAAACGGCCATGATCCTGGAACGCCTGAGCGATCCGATCGGAGTGAAGCG
>DASSFA010000095.1:0-5789 GCA_035694895.1 Rhodanobacteraceae bacterium
CGAAACGCGCGGCAAACAACCATGCCACGGACCCTGCGAATACGAACAGCAGCGCACCGAGGGCGCCCAAGCCGATGGCCGGCAGCATCACCGCCTTGCGCCCCACCTGGTCCGGGAGACGCCCCAGCCACAACAGTGCGACGAGGTTGCCGAGCACGTACACCGCGTAGACCAGCGTCAGCACGACGCCGCCGAAATGGACCGATTGCTGGTATTGCGGATACAGCGGGCTCGGCAACGCCGCGATCAGGTACACCACCACGTATTCCGTGGAGGCCGTCAGCATGGCCGCCGAACCGGGCGGCGCGAGCGGCGATGCCGAAGTTTCCGTTCTGCCCTCTTCCGCGCTGCCCATCGTAGGCATTGTCCGGATCGCACCGTGAAGGCGATCGCATTCATGCAACCAGCAATTTTTTCCAACTTACCCGGAACTATTACGGATGCGCGTGCGTGCATCGCGACACCGCGCGCCATCGACGCGCCAGGTGCGTGGCACAGCTCTTGCGATCCAGGCACGTCATCGCGTCGCCAAGGAACCGGCCATGTTCGCCCACAACAAACGTCTGCAATATTCCGTGCACGTGTCCGAATGCAATCCCGGGCTCGCCAACCTGATGCTGGAGCAATTTGGCGGACCCGACGGCGAACTCGCCGCGGCGATGCGCTACTTCACGCAGGCGCTCGGCGAGGACGACCCCGGTCGCAAGGACATGTTGCTCGACATCGCGACCGAGGAGCTGAGCCATCTCGAAGTGATCGGGACGGTGGTGGCGATGCTCAACAAGGGTGCGAAAGGCGAACTGGCCGAAGGCGTGGACGCGGAAGCGGAGCTCTACCGCGCGATCCACGGCGCGGGCAACGATTCGCACCTCACCCAGATCCTGTACGGCGGCGGCCCTGCCCTCACCAATTCCGGGGGCGTTCCCTGGAACGCCGGCTACATAGACAGTCGCGGCGATCCGACCTGCGACCTGCGCTCCGACATCGCCGCGGAAGCACGCGCGAAGATCATCTACGAACGCCTGATCAACGTGACCGACGATCCGGGCGTGAAGGAAACGCTCGGATTCCTGATGACGCGGGAGATCTCGCACCAGCAATCCTTCGAGAAGGCGCTGTACGCGATCCAGCCGAACTTTCCGCCGGGCAAGCTGCCCGGCAAACCGCCGTTTGTCGACATGTACGTCAATACCTCGCAGGGCCAGGGCGACATGCGCGGACCCTGGAACAGCGACGATAACTTCCGGTACGTCAGCAACGGCGAAACCTACCAGGCCATGGACGGCGGTGATGGCATGCCTTCCGTGCAACTCAATGCCAGGGAAAAGGAGTGCCTGCAAGCCATGCAACAACGAACCCGATCCAATCCCAAGGGGAACCCCAAGACCGGCGCAAGACATGGAGGTGCCGCATGAATACGCAATACACCCCGCGCGAACCCACGCGCACCACGCCGCCGGGCATACACGGCGAAGCGGGCAAGGCGAAGGAAGAGCTGGCCGACTGGTTGCGCGACGCGCACGCGATGGAGATGCAGGCCGAAACCATGCTCAAGGGCCAGGCCGCGCGGTTGGAGAACTATCCGCAACTGAAAGCGCGCATAGAGCAGCACATCACCGAAACCCAGCGGCAGGCGCGCGATGTCGAGCAATGCCTGAAATCCATGGGCGAGGACACTTCCGCGCTGAAGGATACGGGCGGCAAGGCCATGGCCATGATGCAGGCCATGGGCGGCGTGGTGATGGGCGATGAAGTGATCAAGGGCACGCTGGTCGGCTACTCGTTCGAACACATGGAGATCGCCGCCTACACCGTGCTGATCGCCGGTGCGGAAGCCGCCGGCGAGCGCGAAATCGCGAGCGTGTGCGAACGCATCCTCGGCGAAGAACAGGCGATGGCCGCGTGGCTCAGCGCACATACTCCGGAAGTGGTACGAACGTATCTGTCGCGGAAGGAAAGCCCGGACGTGCAGGCCAAGCGCTGATTCTCACCTGCCGGTTGCCGATCGGCGAAGCCCTCTCACCTGTTCGCCCTCGGCAACCGACAGCTCCCGCCGACCCGTCCAGAGGATTCATGCCGCGCACAAAACGACGCCGGTTGCCTTGCGGCAACCGGCGTGACGTTGGCGCGGTGTGCTTCCGAGGCCCGGGGGCTTCCTTGCCCGCTTGGATGGGGACCATCCATCCGCTTCCCTGCAACCGCGGAGCCATTGTTCCGAACCCGTGGTGAGATGGACGTGAACCCTGCATCGAAATTTTCGGCAACTTTCTTCACCTCTCCCGGAGAAGGTCACATGCCGGCGCACTCCGCCGCACGCTTGAGCAATAGCGTGCGCTCGCGCGCGTTCTGTGCGAGCGAAGCGGCGCGCTCGAACTCCGCGCGCGCTTCTTCGCCGCGCCCAAGCCTGCGAAGCAAATCGCCACGCACGCTCGGCAACAGGTGATAGTTTTCCAGCAGCGGTTCGCCGCGCAACGCGTCCACGATCTCCAGTCCGCGCGCCGGGCCTTCCGCCATCGCCACGGCCACCGCGCGATTGAGTTCGACCACCGGCGACGGCGCGATCGCGGCGAGTTGCGCATACAGCTCGGCGATGCGCGGCCAGTCGGTCTGTTCGGCAGTGAGCGCGCGCGCGTGGCACGCCGCGATCATCGCCTGCAGCGCGTACACGCCGCCGCCGCCCAGTTTTTCGGCACGGGCAAGCCCTGCGAGCCCGCGGCGGATCAGCAGCCGGTCCCATCGCGCACGGTTCTGGTCCAGCAGCAGCACCGGCGCGCCGCTGGCATCCACGCGCGCGTGCAAACGCGAGGCCTGGATCTCCATCAGCGCAACCAGCCCGTGTACTTCCGGATCGTCGGGCATCAGGCCTGCCAGCACGCGGCCGAGGCGCAACGCGTCCTCGCACAGCGCGGGACGCAGCCAGTCCTCGCCGGCAGTCGCGGTGTAACCCTCGTTGAAAACGAGGTAGATCACTTCCAGCACGGCCGCCAGACGCTCGGCGCGCTCTTCCGCGCGCGGCACCTCGAACGACACCTGCGCCTTGGAAAGGGTGCGCTTGGCGCGCACGATCCGCTGCGCGATGGTGGGTTCCGGCACGAGATACGCGCGCGCGATCTCAGCGGTGGTGAGTCCGCCCAGCAGCCGCAGCGTGAGCGCCACGCGTGCTTCGACCGACAACACCGGATGGCACGCGGTGAAGATCAGCCGCAGCAGGTCGTCGCCGATGTCGTCGTCGAGGTCCATGGCGGATTCCAGGCCGTGATCGCCCTGCTCCGCTTCCATCTCGTAGCCGAGCTGCTCGTGCTTGCGATCGAGCAGCTTGTTGCGGCGGATCTGGTCGATCGCGCGATGCTTGGCCGTGGTCATCAACCAGGCACCGGGATTGTCCGGCACGCCGGTTTCCGGCCAGCGTTCCAGCGCGGTCACCAGCGCATCCTGCGCCAGTTCCTCGGCCTGGCCCACGTCGCGCAACATGCGCGCGAGCCCCGCGATCAGCTTCGGCGACTCGATGCGCCAGATGGCCTCGATGCTGCGATGGATGTCGGTCGTCGCCATGGCCGCCGATGACAGCAGCATCGGCGATCCCGATCAAGTCGCCCAGGCAGGCTCCGCGCAGCAACCGCCGGAGCGCGCCTGCGCGCGACGACCATCAACGCACGTAGCAAGGCACCAGTTCGCGCACCTCGACCGTCGCGTATTCCACTGCCGGGCATTCCTCCGCGATCGCGACGGCCTGGTCCTTCGTCTCGCAATTCAGCAGGAAGAAGCCGCCCACCATCTCCTTGGATTCCGCGAATGGGCCGTCCACGATGGTGCGCTTGCCGCCGCGCGTGCTCAGGCGTACGCCGTCGCGATCGGGCCTCAGCGCTTCCGCAGTCTGCAGCAGGCCGCGCTTGCGAAGGTCATCGCGCCAGCCCGACATACGTTCGTACAGGGCCTGTCCTTCGGCCTCCGTGCGACGGTCGCGATCGCCGCGCTGTTCCATGATCAGCAGCAAATAGGCCATGTCCGTGCTCCGTGTCCTCGATGGAAGCGAAGGATACGGGATCAGCGGGCCTGCGCGCAGTTCACCATCCAGGGCGTGCCGAAACGGTCCACCAGCATGCCCCAGGCCTTCGCGAAGAAGGTCTTGTCCAGCGGCACGCACACGTTCCCGCCTTCGGCCAGCGCCTCGAAAATGCGTTTCGCTTCGGCGACCGAATCCACGTTGACGCACACCGAGAAGCCTTCCGGCCGCGTGTACGGATGCTGCGGCGGGCAGGCGTCCGAGCCCATCAGCCGTTGCTCGCCGAATTTCAGGCTGACGTGGATGACGCGATCGCGTATCGCAGGGTTGCCGTCTCCGCCCGGCGCATCGCCGTAGCGCATCAGCATCTCGATCTCGCCGCGCAGCGCCTGCGCGTAGAGCGTGAAGGCGGCTTCGCAGTTGCCGTCGAAGAACAGATACGGATTCAGGTACATGGCAGCTCCTCTGGTAGGGCCGGCGGATTGCCGGCTTCATCATCAGGACGAACGGCGCCTGCCGGATTCGACACGACTGCGGCCCTCACGTGCAGTTGAGGATTTCCATGCTATTCAACAGGCAATGCCAGAGCTAAACGGCGCTTTTCACCAAGGAGGGTCACCATGCAAAGCAAGGCATTGCCGATCGCGCTGCTGTCCGCGCTGGGTCTGGCCGTGGCATCCGGCGCCGCCTCGGCGGCCGCATCCGAAATCAAGTGCCAGATGAATTTCACGCTGAGCGGCTGGTCCATCATCTACCAGACCGCGGATGGCACCGGCACGGTCACCTGCAACAACGGCGCCTCGATGCCCGTCAAGATCGACGCCAAGGGCGGCGGCCTCACCGTCGGCAAATACAAGCTCACCGATGGCCACGGCTGGTTCAGCCACGTCACCGACATCAATGAGATCGTGGGCAGCTACGCCACCGCCAACGCGCACGCGGGCGTGGTCCACAGCGGACACGCCGCGGCGATGACCAAGGGCAACGTCTCGCTCAGCATCACCGGCAACGGCCAGGGCTGGGACGTCGGCGCGGGCTTCGAGAGCTTCAGCATCTCGAAAGCGAAGTAGCGAGCGCGGTCGGCTCACGCGGCGCATTCGCCGGCACCCGCATTCATCCGAGGACGACTCCCGCCGATGTAGCGTGCGGCGAGGAACCTTGGCAGCGAGCCCCGGATGGAACCGCGTGACAACGAATCGGTGGCGGCGCAGGCCATAGTCCCTGCGGTCAAGCTGCGCGACTGGTTCCGTCGCGACGTCAAGCGGCCGCTCGAGAACATCGTCGGCGGGCGCAAGCGCCTGCGCGTCGTCGCATTGCTTGCCTGCGTGCTGGCGCTGGATGCCGCGGACAAGGCAACCGTCGGCGCGGTCGCCGCACAACTCGAACACGATCTGCACATCGGCAACGTGCAGATCGGCCTTCTCGTCGCGGTGTCCACCGCGATCAGCGCGTTCACCACCCTGCCCTTCGGGTTGCTGGTGGACCGCGTCCACCGCGGGCGACTGCTGACGATCGCGATCGCACTGTGGTCGCTGGCGATGATCGCCGGCGGCGCGTCGGGTTCGTACCCGATGCTGCTGATCACCCGGCTTGCGCTGGGCGCAGTGGTCGCGCTGGCTTCGCCTGCCATCGCATCGCTGACCGGCGACTTCTTCCACCCGGCCGAGCGCGGACGCATATACGGCTACATCCTGGCCGGAGAACTGGTCGGCACTGCGTTCGGCTTCATGATTTCCGGCAATGTCGCCGCGATCCTCTCCTGGCGCGGTTCCTTCTGGATCCTCGC
>DASSFA010000096.1:0-4355 GCA_035694895.1 Rhodanobacteraceae bacterium
GGCACTTCCAGCGGTTCGCGGACGCGTTCCGGCAGGCGCCGCTTGCCACGCCGTGGCAGGTTCAGGCGCAAGGCGCAGTACACCCGCCAGCTGCGGGTCTTGCCGAAGCCGCGCGGCTTGAGGGCCTGCCCGTGCAGCAAACTGAAGCCGTGCCTGGGATTGCTTTCGATGTGCGTCTGGATCGCATCCACCAGCGGCCCGTCGTCGCGCGGGTGCGCCCGGTAATGCCGCGCCGAACGCGACAGCCCCAGCACGCGGTCGGCCCGTCGCGCGCTCAAGGCGTAATCGGTTTGCATCGCCAGACTCAGCTCCAGCCGCTGTGCCTGGCTCAGCCTTTTCGCGACAGGACGTCCTTCAAGGCATGGTGTTCAAGCGCCAGCTCGGCGTACATCCGCTTCAGCCGCGCCAGCTCCACCTCGACGTCCTTCAAGTGCCGCAACTGCGACACGTCCATCCCGGCGTACTTGTTCTTCCACACGTAGTACGTCGGCTCGCTGATCCCGTGCTTGCGGCAGGTTTCATTGACCTTGGCGCCGGCCTCGACCTCTTTGAGAATCCGGACGATCTCTTCCTCGCTGAACTTCGACTTCTTCATGCAGAGCTCCTTGGGGGGGAACTCTACTTCCAATTGGCTCGAATCAGCGAGGACGCTTCAGCTGTTGATCTGTTGTCCTTGATCTTCCGAAGTGTCGCCGCCTCAAACCCATCCGGCCAGCTGCCGCATTGCAATGTCGGCCAAGGCCGTTGCATGGGCGCGACTGGCGTTGAGTGCGGGAATGTATCGGAATTGCTTGCCGCCGTTGGTCAGGAACACCGCGCGATAGCGCAACGCGACTTCCTCCAGCGTTTCCAGGCAATCCACCGCGAAGCCGGGGCACGCCACGTCCACTGTCCTGATGTCCTGACGCGCGAGTTGTTCGATGGTTTCATCGGTGTACGGGCGCAGCCACGGTTGCCGGCCCAGCCGCGACTGGAACGTCACCAGCAATTCATCGTCGTCCATGCCGAGCGCGTCGCCGAGGCGGCGCGCGGTTTCTCGGCACTGATCCGGATACGGGTCGCCGGCTACTGCATATTTTTCGGGGATGCCGTGGAAGCTGAGCAGCAACTTGTCGCCGTGCCCGTGCTGCGCCCAGTGCGCCTGCACGCTGCCCGCCAGTGCGGCGAGATAGCCTGCATCGCGGTGATAGTCGTTCACGGTGCGCAAATCGGGCGGCCACCGCAGGGTTTGCATCGTTCGTCCAACGGCATCCAGCGCGGCGCCGGTGGATGTCGCCGAATACTGCGGAAACAGCGGCAGCACCAGCAGGCGTCGCACACCGCTTCGCATCAGATCTGCCACGACTGTGCCAACCGAAGGCTCGCCGTAGGTCATTGCCAACGCGGTCGTGGCCTTGCCGCCGGTGCGGCGGGAAATTTCCGAGCGGACGGCCTGCTCGAGTTGTTCGCTCAGCACCAGTAGCGGCGATCCGTCGTTGCGCCAGATCTTGGCGTAGGCTTCGGCCGACCGGCGTGGTCGCGTGCGCAGGATGTAGCCATGCAGGACAGGCCACCACAGCCAGCGCGGCAGTTCCACGATGCGCGGGTCGGAAAGGAATTCAGCCAGGTAGCCGGCCACGGCGTCGGTGGTGGGCGCGGCAGGCGTCCCCAGATTCACCAGCAACACCGCGGTCGCGGCTTCAGCAGGCTGGTGCGGCGTGGGATTGAAGCCGAGATAATGGGACATGCGGCACTTCGTGCTTGCGAACTTTGGCGAATCCGCGCAGTCTGCCATAGCATCGGAGCAATCGCCGGCCGTCATGCGGCGGCGGGCTGCGGTACACTGGCACAAGCGGGAAAGCCCGCGTCGCGTTTTGCGGCGATGGGCACGATTCCGCACGAGGTTTTTATGGGTTTTGACAGCATCTGGCATTGGCTGATCCTGCTCGTGATCGTGCTGGTGTTATTCGGTACCAGCAAGCTGACCAAGATCGGTCCCGATCTCGGCAATGCCGTGCGTGGCTTCAAGAAGGCGCTGCACGGCGATGGCGAGGGCGAGAAGGCCAAGTCCACCGGTTCCAGCGAGAAGCTGCAGGCCGATCCGCCGGCAGCCGCCGGCGCTGCACACCAGGAACAGCGCGACTCGACCGAGTCGAAGCACGCGCCCGAGTAACCGGGGGCAATGCGCCGCGATGATCGAGCTCAGCTTTTCGAAGCTGCTGCTGCTGGCCGTGATTGCGCTGGTGGTGCTGGGGCCTGAGAAGCTCCCCAAGGCCGCCCGCATGGCCGGTGCAATGCTGCGGCGCCTGCGTCTCGGCTGGGAAAGCGTGCGCAGCGAGGTCGAGCGCGAACTCGAGATGGAAGAGATACGGCGCGCAGCAAAGGAAGCCGCCGATCGCGCCGACGCGATGCGCAAGGCGGCCGACGCAGAGATGCATTCGGTACATGCGTCCGTGAACCGTGCCATCTCGGAAGTCGCCAAGACGACCGACGCGCCGCAAGGCAGCGCTGCCACCATCCCGAAGGAGTCGCGCGATGGCGACGCCTGAGCACGATCCGGGATCCGAAAAGGATTCGGGCTTCGATCTAGAGCAGGGCATCTTCTCGCACCTGATCGAGTTGCGATCGCGCCTGGTCAAGGCGATCGCCTGCGTGGTGGTGGTGCTGGTGTGCTTGGTGCCGTTCGCCAATCGCTTGTATGGCTGGCTGGCCGAGCCACTGGTGAAACGACTGCCGCATGGCGCGCACATGATCGCGACGCAGGTGGCCAGCCCCTTCATCACGCCGCTGAAACTCGCGTTCTACATCGCGCTGTTCGTCAGCATGCCGGTGATCGTTTACCAGCTTTGGGCGTTCGTCAGTCCAGGCCTGTATCGGCATGAGAAGCGCTTGGCGCGCCCGCTGCTGGTCGCGTCGATCCTGCTGTTCTACTGCGGCTGTGCTTTCGCGTATTTCCTGGTGCTGCCGGCGGCCTTCCGGTTTCTCACGATGGTCACACCACCCGGCGTCGAGATGATGACCGACATCACGCACTATCTCGATTTCGTGATGATGGTGTTTTTTGCGTTCGGCCTGTGCTTCGAAATCCCGGTCGTCGAAGTGATCGCGGCCGCGACGGGATTGGTCAGCGTGCAGAAACTCAAAAGCTGGCGACGCTACGCGGTCGTGGCAGCAGCCGCCGTGGCGGCGGCGATCACGCCGCCCGACATCACCTCGATGTTGCTGCTGTTGATTCCGATGGTGATCCTGTATGAACTCGGCATCGTGGCGGTGCGCGTGCTGGTGAAACCCAAGCCCGTGCCGGACGCGGCGGAACAGTCTTACTAATCCACCGTGACCGCACCGCCGCGCAAGATCGTGCACGTGGACATGGATGCGTTCTACGCGTCGGTCGAACAGCGCGACGATGCGTCCTTGCGCGGCAGGCCGGTGGTGGTCGCCTGGAAGGGCGCCCGCTCGGTGGTGTGCGCGGCCAGCTACGAAGCGCGGAAGTTCGGTGTGCGTTCGGCGATGCCGGCCCTGCGCGCAGAACGCCTGTGTCCGCAGGCGGTGTTCGTCCCGCCGGACTTCGTGCGCTACAAGGCGGTTTCGCGGCAGGTGCGGGAAATTTTTGCACGCCACACGGATATGATCGAACCGCTGTCGCTGGATGAGGCCTATCTCGACGTCACGCAACCCAAATCCGGGTTGGCTTCGGCCACAGCGGTAGCCGAAGCGATTCGCGTTGCCATTCGCGCGGAAACGCGGCTCACGGCTTCGGCGGGCGTCGCGCCCAACAAATTCCTCGCCAAGATCGCGTCGGATTTTCGCAAACCCGACGGACTGTTCGTGATCAAGCCGCGCGATGTGCTGGAATTCTTGATTGCGCTGCCGGTGGAGCGCTTGCCGGGCGTCGGCAAGGTAATGCAGCGCAGACTCGCCGAGTTGAACATCGCGACCGTCGCCCAACTGCGCGCGTTCGACGCGGGTGAACTGGAACGACGTTTCGGGCGCTACGGCGGGCGCCTGCACGAGTTGTCGCTGGGCATCGACGAACGGCCGGTGACGCCGGACCGTCCGACCTTGCAGATCTCATCCGAGGACACGTTCGAGCACGACCTGACACTCGACGAGCTCGTGCCGCACATCGAGCGACTCGCCGAAAAAACCTGGGCAGCGCACCAGCGCGAAGCTTCCGGCGAGCACGGCCGCATCGCACGCAGTGTGGTTCTGAAACTCAAGACCGCCGAGTTCCGCATCCTCACGCGAACCCTGACGCCGCCCGAGCGGCCGTCTTCCGCGCGTGAACTTTCGGAAATTGCCTGCGCATTGCGCGCGCGCGTGGATCTGCCGCCACGCACGCGCTATCGGTTGGTCGGGGTCGGCGTTGCACGCTT
>DASSFA010000097.1:0-3022 GCA_035694895.1 Rhodanobacteraceae bacterium
CGGGTCATGTGCGGCACGATGCGGTTGACGCGGATGTAAAGCTCCGGCGAGTCCTCGGCGGGGCCGGAAATGATCAGCGGGGTGCGCGCCTCGTCGATCAGGATGGAGTCCACCTCGTCCACGATCGCGTAGTGCAGGCCACGCTGGTAGCGCTGCTCCTTCGCCACCGCCATGTTGTCGCGCAGGTAATCGAAACCGAATTCGTTGTTGGTGCCGTAGGTGATGTCGGCGGCGTAGGCTGCAGCCTTGTCGGACATTTCCATGCCGGGCCACACCACGCCCACTTCCATGCCGAGGAAGTTGTAGAGCTTGCCCATCCACGCCGAGTCGCGGCGAGCGAGGTAGTCGTTGACGGTGACCACGTGCACGCCCTTGCCTTCCAGCGCGTTCAGGTACACCGGCAAGGTCGCGACCAGGGTCTTGCCTTCGCCGGTGCGCATCTCGGCGATCTTGCCCTGGTGCAGCACCATGCCGCCGATCAGCTGCACGTCGTAATGGCGGAGGCCGAGCACGCGGCGCGAGGCCTCCCGCACCACGGCGAAGGCTTCCGGCAGCAGCTTGTCGAGCGATTCGCCCTGCGCGATGCGCGCCTTGAACTCGTCGGTCTTGCCGCGCAGTTGCGCGTCGTCCAGCTTCTGCAGCTCCGGCTCGAGCGCATTGATGCGCGCGACTTGTCGCGACAGTTGGCGCAGCACGCGGTCATTGCGGCTGCCGAATACGCTCGTCAGGGCACGGTTGAACATCGGCAATCAGGCTGGCTTGGAATCTCGGGAAGGGGCCGCGCGCGCGGACAAACCCCCATGATACGGGGCGCAGGCGCCCAAGCAAAGGAATGGCGGCGCGATTTGGCCGATTCAAGGCTCGCAAGCAGTCATTCATCGCGCCGGGCCCGGCCACGGAACCCCTGGCCACGAAGCCTGGCCATGGTGGCGCGCTCGGCCCTGTCGCGCGCAGGCGCTCCTATCCCTTGTTGATCGGATTCCGCGTGCTGCGCACGAACGCCAACGGATTCACCACGTGGCCCTGGTACCACACCTCGAAATGCACGTGCGGTCCGGTGGAGCGGCCGGTGGAACCCGCGTCCGAGATGATGTCGCCGGCATGCACGCGCTCGCCCACGTGCGCGAGCAGCTTGCTGTTGTGCGCGTAGCGCGTCATGTAGCCGTTGCCGTGGTCGATCTCGACCACCTTGCCGTAGCCGGGCCGCACGCCGGCGTAGGTCACCACGCCATCGGCTACCGCGTGCACCGGGCTGCCGAAGGGGACGTCGATGTCCAGGCCCGGATGGAAATCGCGATGGCCATTGAACGGATCCGGCCGCATGCCGAAATAGGAGGCGATGTAGCCGTCCAGCACCGGCATGCCGGTCGGCTTGACACTCGCATCCACCTGCCTGTTCATCAGCAGATCGGCGAGCACGCCGAGCTGGGTCTGCTGATGGTCGAAGCGGTTCCGCAGGGCGTCGAAGCTCGCGGCCAGACTGGGCGGCAGCGCAGCCGGCGCGACGTTCTGCTCCGCACCGCCCAGGGCCGGTGCGTGCTGGAAATCGAATTCCCGCGGATCGAGCTTGCCGGCTTCGGCAAGCCGCTCGCCCAACGCGTCCAGCCGGATGGATTGCGCCTGCAGTTCGCCGAGCTTCGCCGCCATGGCATCCATGTCGCGTTGCGCGCCGGCGCTCACCTCGGCGAGTTGATTCTTCTGCCACGCCACCTGCGCGTGCAATTCCTCGATCTGCGCCAGCGCGCGATCGCGTGGATTCGCGGCCACGAGCGCCACCGCGCCCCCCACGGCCGCGCAGCCCAGCATCAGCGCGCCCATCGCCACGGCCATGCGTCGGCGCGTGCGTGGAGAGGCGAGAAGATCGGCACTGCCCTGACGCGATTTGGCCGAACGGGCGATGAGTATCATGGGACGCTCCTTGCGGAGGGATCTGAAAGCCACCGCGCCCGGAATCGTGCGCGCCGGCGAGCTGGTGCTCGAACGGCCAGGTACATGGACGTACCGTTTTGCCGGCCGGGGAAATCCTCGTGTACTGACGTGTACACTGCAGTTCCTGCGGCGACGCGCAACCACGGAGCCCTTTTGCCATGGACGGCAGCTTCGCTCGCTACGCTTTCAGACCACTCCTTCATTCGTGCCTGCCAGAAATCACACACCGCCCGGCCATCAAGCCCCGGGACCGAAGCCCGTCGCACAATGCGCCCCGGTAAGGGCGCTGAGCGCGCGGGCGCGAGAGCTGGACAATCTGGACCAGCAATTGCGGCAATCACTGCCGCCACCCTTGAATGAACGCCTCCGCTATGCCGGCCTGCGCGGCAGCCGCGCCACGCTGCTGGCACCCAGCCCGGCCTGGGCGTCGCGCGCCCGCATGGCACAGCCGAAGATCCTGGCTGCCCTGCGCGCGCTGGGCGTGCAAGCCGAGACGATCCTGGTCAAAGTCGTTGCTGCCCCGCCACAACCGGCGGAGCCGATTGCCTCCTTGCCGCTTTCGGCCGCCAGCGCCCGCCATCTGCGGGCGGCGGCAAAAGCCATTGCGGACCCCGAATTGCAGGCCCTCTTCCTTGAACTGGCGTCCTTCGCCGAAAAGGATTCTTGTTCCTGAGCTGGCGAAACAACGCGCCCTTCCGGCCCGGAAGCACCGGGCCGAACGAACTTTATAGCACAGGCATCCACCCGCGGGCCAACTCACCTCGGGCGGTCAGGAGATGGGCAAAATCGAAGATGGGTGCCGGAATGCGAATCCGGCAACCGGCAACCGGATTCCCGATCAGACTGCCTGCGCCGGATGCGCGTAGGAAATCGGCGCAAGCTCCGGGTCGTCGAAGCTCACTTCCTCCCACGCCTTGGCGTCGGCCAGCAGAGCCCGCAGCAGCTTGTTGTTCAACTCGTGCCCGGACTTGTGGCCGTAGAACGAGCCAATCAGGCTGTGGCCCAGGAGGTACAGATCGCCGATCGCGTCGAGGATCTTGTGCTTGACGAACTCGTCCTCGTAACGCAGGCCGTCCTCGTTCAGCACGCGGTA
>DASSFA010000098.1:0-10845 GCA_035694895.1 Rhodanobacteraceae bacterium
TGGCCTGGATCGTCACCGTGGTCTGGCGGTTGGTGCGATCGATCGAGGTCGCGACCGGGCGCGTCTCGACCTTCACCATCGAGAGCAGCGGGACCTGCGTGCCGTCGTCGCGACGCAACTGGTAATCGGAGAGATCGTCAAGGCTCGCGGTATCGGAGTTGGCGAAACGCAGCCACACCGGCACCTCGCGATCGCCCTGGCGATATTCGGACAGCGGCATGCCGCGCAGCGCGATCGCCACGTAGTTGCCGACCTGCTGGGCGTCGAAACCGTACTGCTTGGCGCGCACGCGATCCACGTGCACAGCCACCTCGCGATCGCCGCCGCGCTCGGCCGTGTGCACGTCGCGCAGGCTCGGCAACCTTGCAAGCACCGGCACCAGCGTGCTCGAAAGCTGTTCCAGTTGCACGGTGGAATCGCCGCGCAGGGAAACCTCGACCGGCGCGCTGCCGTTGTTCTGCTGGTTGAAGTCCACCGAACCGATCGCGATCTTCGGCAGGCCCTTGCGGATGTCTTCCATGATCTCCGCGGAGCTGCGATGCGCGTCGCGGCCTTCGGTCAGCATGATGACCGTGTTTGTGCCCTGCGTCTCGCTGTAATAGGTGTAGACCGACTTGATCTCCAGTTCCTTCTTGTGCTCCAGCAGCCAGCCGTCGATCTTGTGGACGGCCACGGCCAGTTGCGGCAACCGGTACTGGCCGTTGAGATGCCAGCTGAGGAACAGTTGCCGCGACTCCGACTGGGCGAACATGTCCACCTTCATGTGCGTCATCGGCCAGAAGCTCAGCAGCATCAGGGCGAACACGCCGGCCATGCTCCAGCGTCGGTGCGCGAGCGTCCACGCCACCACCCGTGCGTAGCGGTCGCGCAGGCGGGTGACCAGGGTCTTGCGGTTGAGGAATTTCGGCGCCGGCAGTTTCGACGACAACATCGGCACCAGGCTCACCGCCACCAGCCACGAGGCGATGTGCGCGATCGCCATGGTGATCGCCACTTGGGTCAGGAAGATGCTGATGTCGTTCTTCTCGCCGAACACGTTCGGCAGGAACACGATCACCGAAGTCAGCGTGCCGGCGGCGATCGCGATGCCGACCGCCTGCGTGCCGGCGACCGCGCAATACCACGGCTTGTCCGGGTGTTTCTCTCGGTACTGGTAGATGCTTTCCACCACCACGACCGCGTTGTCCACCAGCATGCCCACCGCGAGCAGCAGGCCCATCATCGAGAGCACGTTGAGACTGATCCCGAAGAAATACATGCAGCCCAGCGTGATCACGAAGCACACCGGGATCGCCAGCGACACCATCAGCGTGGACGGCCAGTCGCGCAGGAAGAAATACAGCACCAGCACCGACAGCAGCACGCCGATCGCGCCGGCCTCGGCCAGCTCGCGCAGCGAAGAGGTCACGCCCTCGGCCGAATCCTGCAGCGCATACACGTTGATGCCGTGCATCTGCGGATCGTCGCGCACGCTGTCCACGTACTCCGTCACCGCGGAGCCCACCTGCACCAGGTTGGCATTGCGCTCCTTGTAGATATCCACTCCGATCGCGGGACGACCGTTCAGGTCGCGCGCGAAATCCATCTTCGCCGGCTGCAACGTGACCGTAGCGATGTCGCCCAGCTTCAAACCCTGCGCATTCACCGGCAGCGAACGCACGTCGTCCAGGTCGCGCCACTGCCCCTCCGGCTGCACGCGCCAGCGCTTGCCGCCATCACTCACCTCGCCCGCCGACAGCGAGAAGTTGGCCTGCTTCATTCGTTGGTAAAGCTGGTTCAGGCTGATGTTGTGCGCGGCCAGCCGTTCGGCGGAAAGCTCGATCTGCAATTCCGGCGCCTGCACGCCGTTGATGTCCACGCGTGCCACGCCGGGAATGCGCTCGATAGGACGCTTCAATACGCGATCCAGCAGTGCGTAGGCATTCGACAGGTTGCGGCTGGATGCGATGCGCAGTTGCAGGATCGGCTGGTCGGACGTGGAGAATTTCTGCACCGTGTAGCGCTGCAGGTCGGACGGCAGGTCGGCACGGATCGCGTCGATCTTCTCGCGCGCCTGCACCGCCTTCACCGCGACGTTCTCGCCCCACTTGAACTGCAGGAAGATCTGTGAGCCGTCGGCGCGCGAACTGGATTGCATCTTCTGGATGCCCGGCAGCGCGGCCAGCGCATCCTCGACCGGGCGCGTGATGGTTCGCTCGACTTCCGACGGCGTGGAACCGACGTACGGGATGTTCACCGCCAGAAACGGCGCGTCGATCGCCGGGAAATATTCCATCGGCAGCCGGAACGCGGCGATCAGGCCGATCACCACCAGCACGACGAAGAACATCACCGCCGTGACCGGGCGCTTGAGACTGAGCTCGGCGAGGTTCATGCGGGCTGCTCGTCCGCCGTCGCATCGCCCTGCCGCGCTGCGATCTTCGCGCGCTTGCGTTCACCGCGCGCGACGTACCACGCGTCGGCGCGGCGATCGGCGAGATCATAGACCACCGGGATCACCACCAGGGTCAGCAGCGTGGACACGGCGAGGCCGCCCATCACGGTGATCGCCATCGGCGAGCGCACTTCCGCACCGGCGCCCAGACCGATCGCCAGCGGAAGGAAACCGAGCAAGGTGGCGAGCGTCGTCATCGAGATCGGGCGCAGGCGCGATTCGGCGGCCTGGCAGATCGCTTCGCGCCTGGGCAAGCCTTCCTCGCGCAACTGGTTGACGCGGTCGATCAGGATGATTGCGTTCTTCACCACGATGCCGACCAGCATGATCAGGCCGATGAAGACGACCACCGACAACGTCGAGCCGGTGAGCTTGAGCGCCAGCACCGCGCCGACCATCGCCAGCGGCACCGAGAACATGATCACGAATGGGTGCAGCAGCGATTCGAACTGCGAGGCCATCACGAGGTAAACCATGAAGATCGCGAGGCCGAGCGCGAACAGCATCGAGCGCACGGAGTCGGAAAGGTCGGCGCTCTGGCCGCCGATCTGCACGGTGACGCCGGCCGCCAGCGGATGCGCTGCGACGATCGCACGCACTTCCTTGACCGCGCTGCCGAGGTCGCCGTGCGCCACGCCCGCCGAAACGATGGCCACGCGCTCCTGGCCGATGCGGTTGATTTCCGACGGACCTTCCGTCGCGACCACGTCCGCCACGGACGACAGCCGCACCGGCGTGTCCAGACCCGGCGATGGCGTGTCGGCGAGCTTGCTTCCCGTGTTCGCCGTGCCTGCGGAATTGCCGGTTGCCGCAAGGCCGCTGTTGCTTGCGCCGTCCTGCGTCGCGTTCATGCTGTTCGATGTGGCATTCGGCGACACGTAGCCGACGATCAGGTTGCGGATCGCGTCCACGCTGTCGCGGTCGCTTTCCTGCGCGCGCACCAGCACGTCGATCTTGCGGTCGTGGAAGTCGTAGCGCGTGGCCACCTCGCCCTTCACCTTGCGCACGATGCGGTCGGCGATGTCGCGTGTCGTCAGCCCCAGGGCGGCGGCACGATCGGCATCGAAGCGGATCGCGATTTCGGGATAGCCGCCGGCGACCGTGGACTTGATATCGGTGAAGTGGCCCGAATCGCGCATCAGCGCGGCGAGCTTGCGGCCAGCGACGGTCAGCGCGTCTAGGTCGTAGCCGCGCAATTCCACTTCCAGGGGCGCTGCGGACGAGAACAGCTCCGGCCGCGAGAACTTGGCCTGCACCGACGGATGCAGCGCGAGTGTGTTGCGCAGCCGCTGCGTTTCCGCAGCCTCCGCGCCCTTGCCCGCGTCGGGTTTGAGCGTGATCGTCATCCTTGCGATGTTCTCGCCGGACTCGGTCGGGTTGGCATCCAGTCGCGTGCCGACGCCGGCGACACCGTAGATCGATTCGACATCCGGATCGTGCGCGTGGCGCTGCGAGATCTCGCGCACCAGCGCATCGGTCTGCGCCAGCGGCGTGCCCGGTGGCAGCGCGGCGGTCATCTCGAAGCGGTCCTGCGCGAGCTGGGGAATCAGATCGAGACCGAGCGTCGGCACCAGCGCCAGCGCGATCGCGAATGTGACGACCGCGAAGCCCAGCACGCGCCAGGGATGGATCAGCGCCTTCGGCAGTGCGCGGTGATAGAACGCGGCGGCGCGTTCGTAGGGAATCATCACGCCCTTGCCGGCGAAGCGCAGCACGCGGCCGAGCACGGCGCCGATCGCGCGCGCGATGCCGAAGCCGCCCCACGCGACCGCACGCGGCAGCACGCCGAGGCGGCTGCGGGTCTGCTTTTCTTCAAGCTCCTCGCGATACGCCAGCGGTGCGCGCCCATGCAGCGATGCCAGCATCGGAATCAGCGTCATCGCCACGACCAGCGAGATCAGCATCGCGAAGGTGACGGTCAGCGCCTGGTCGCGGAACAACTGCCCGGCAATGCCCTGCACGAACACCAGCGGCAGGAACACCGCGACGGTCGTGAGTGTGGACGCGGTGACCGCCATGCCGACTTCGGACGCGCCGGCCACCGCGGCTTCCACGATGCCCATCCCGGCCTCGCGCTTGCGCGCGATGTTCTCCAGCACCACGATCGAGTCGTCCACCACCATGCCGGTGGCGAGCGCGAGGCCGCCCAGCGACATCACGTTCAAGGACAGCCCGAAGCGGTCCATCAGGAAGAACGTGGTGATCAGCGATACCGGCAGCGACAGCGAAACGATGAAGGTGCTGCGCGCGTGCTGCAGGAAGAAGAAGATCACCAGGATCGCGAGCACGCCGCCGAGCAGCGCGTCGTTGCGCACGTCCGAAAGAGCGTCACGGATGAAGGTGGACTGGTCGTCCAGCACGGTGAGTCTGGCGCCTGCGGGCAGGCTCTCGCCGAGCTTGTCGAGTTCCGCGTGCACGGCCTGCGCCACGCTCACGGTATTGGCGTCGCCCTGCTTGTAGACCGCGAGCTCGATCGCCTCGTGGCCGTCCACGCGGATCACGCCGTCGCGTTCCTTGTAGCCCTGATACACCTGCGCGACGTCCTTCAATCGGATCGGCACGCCGTTGCCGTCCACCTTGATCAGCATGTCGCGCATCTGCTGCAGGTCGGTGAACTGGTTGAGCGTGCGCACGAGATAGCGCTGCGTACCCTGGTCGATGCTGCCGCCGGAGATATTGACGTTCTCGTTCTTGAGCCGCGTGATCACCGTGTTGATGTCGATGCCGAGCTGGGCCAGCTTGTGCTGGTCCACCGCGACTTCCACTTCGTCTTCCAGGCCGCCGCCGACCTTGACCGCCGCGACGCCGGCAACCGGCTCGAGGCGCTTCTTCAATTCGTTGTCGGCGAAACGGCGCAGCCGTTTCAATGCCGCAGGATCGGCATCGCCGGCGTCCTTCGAAGACAGGCCGATCCGCACGATCGGATCGGTGGAGGGATTGAAGCGCAGCAGCAGCGGCTTCTGGGCTTCCAGCGGCAACTGCAGGGTGTCGAGCTTGTCGCGCACGTCCAGTGCGGCCATGTCCATGTCCGTGCCCCAGGCGAATTCGAGGATCACGTCGGATTCGCCGGTGCGCGAGATCGAATGCACGCGCTTGACGTTTTTCACCACCCCGACCGCTTCCTCGACCGGCTCCGAAACCAGGTTCTCGATTTCCGCGGGTGCCGCGCCCGGATAATCGGTGCGCACGGTGAGCGTCGGATAGGAAAGATCCGGCAGCAGGTTCACCTTCAGGTCGGACAGGCCGATCAGCCCGAACAGCACGAAGGTCAGCGTCACCATCCCGATGGTGACGCGCCGGCGCGTGGCCAGCTCCGGGAGGGACATGGCTTTACTCCGCGGCCGTTGCGGTTGTATTGGCGTTGACGGGGCTCGGCGCGAGCACTTGCACTTCGCTGCCGTCACGCACCGCATCGCGGCCGAGCGTGATCACGCGATCGCCGGGCTTCAAGCCGCTGACGATCTGGACGCGGTCGCCGTCCGCGTAGCCGATCTGCACCGTGCGGCGTTTGGCGACCAGCACCGGTTGCGCGGGCTTGGCCGGCTCGGCCGCGACGGCATCGCCGGGCTTCGGCTTGACCTTCCTGTCCACCGGCTTCGACTTGGCCTTGCCCTGCTCGACCACGAACACCGCGGTCTCGCCGTCCTCGTCCATCAGCGCGCTGCGCGGGATCACCAGCGCATCGCGGCGCTGGTCGTAGACGATGTCGACGCGGCCGAACATGCCCGGCCGCAGGATTTCGTTGCCGGCCTTGGTGTTGTCGAACAGGCAGGTCACGCGGAAGGTGCCGCTTGCGGCATCCACCACGGGCGCGATGCGCTCGATACTGCCGGCGAATTGCTTGCCCGGCAGCGCATCCACGTTGAGCTTAACCGGCTGGCCGGCCTTCAGCGTGCCGATCTCGCGCTCGGGCACGTTCAAGGTGGCCGTGAGCGGATTCATGTCCACGATGTGGAAGATCGCCTGGTTGGCCTGCACCAGGTTGCCCTGCTTCACCATGCGCTTGGAGATCACGCCGGAAATCGGCGCGGTGATGCGCGTCCACGACAACTGCAACTGCGCACTCTTCGTCGCCGCCACCTGGGCCTGCATGTCATACAAGTCGCCGTCGTATTCCTGTTGTGGAATCAACTGCCGCTTGATGGCCTTGGAGGCGCGCTCGTAGGTCGCCTGCGCCTTCTTCAGCTGCGCTTCGCTCTGGGCGAGCTGGTTGGCCGCGCTGGACGGATCGATCTGCGCCAGCAGCTCGCCCGCCTTAACGTGCTGGCCTTCCTCCACATACAACTTCAGCAGCACACCGGAGGCCTTGGCCACCACATCGGCCTCATGTTCGGCCTCCAGCGCGGCCGTGCCGGAATAACTGGCACTGATCGGCGCGTGCGTGGCGGCCGCTACCTCCACGGGAACGCTGCTCTGGCTGGCATTGGCATCCTGCTTGGCACCGCCACTGCCGCAGGCGGCGAGCAGCAGGGCCAGCGTGGAGATCAGCGCGAAACGCAACGGCGGCGGGCAAAACACAAGTCCTTTCATGGCGGCGATCGCTGGTCCGGGTTGAGTACGGGTGTGGTGTTGTAGTTATGTATAACACCAAATCAATCGACAGACAAGCGCCGACATTCCTCGGATGCCGGAGCAGCAAAACGGGTTGCGTATTTATTTGGAGTGCTGCAGCGCATCGGCTGCACTTGCGCGGGATGGAGCAATTGATCCCGCGCATCGAGGTAAGTTCCTTGCGTGCGCATGCTGGGACGCCACGGTCCAAGCGTCACGGGCCGCAAGTCACGGACCAGGGTCACGCCTTCCTGCGCGCGGACACTGCACGTATACTTCGCGCTTTGTGAGCGCGTGTTGCGCGAGTGGGGATGCGAGAAATGATTCGATCGCTGTCGGCCGTCCTTGTTGTCGCACTGGCCAGCGCGCCGCTCGCGCTGCATGCCGCCACCCTCACCGGCAATCCCGAAGCCGGCAAGGCCAAGGTCTACACCTGCCACGGTTGCCACGGCATTCCCGGTTACGAAAATGCGTATCCGAATTACCACGTGCCGCGCATCGCCGGCCAGAACGAGCAGTACCTGATCAACGCGCTGCACGAATACCAGAGCGGCGACCGCACGCACCCGACCATGATGGCGCAGGCCGACAGCCTGTCCGACCAGGACATCGCCGACATCGCGGCGTACCTGTCCAGCTTCGGCAAGAAATAATCACCGGAAGGATCGAGTCATGCAGCAGCGTTTCCTGACCATTTCCCTGTTCGCGCTTGCCGCCGTGCTTGCGAGCAGCGCCGCCTCCGCATCCGGTGACATCGCCGCGGGCAAGCAGAAGGCGCAGACGGTATGCGCGGCCTGCCACGGGCTGGATGGAACCCGGACCGCTGACGGCCAGTATCCGCGCCTGGCGGGCCAATATGAGGACTACATCGTGCAGGCACTGCATGAGTACAAGGACGGCCAGCGCAAGAACGCGATCATGGTCGGCATGGCCGCGCCGCTGAGCGAGCAGGACATCCACAACGTCGCCGCGTACTACTCGTCGCTGCCGGGCACGCTGAGCGACCTGCACGGAAAAGTTCAAGGCGGCAACTGAAGCGGCTCAAAAGCTGCTGCGCTCGGCATGCCGCGCGCCGGCGGTGCTCGGCATCCTCATGTACTGGCGTGTACACTCCGGTGCCTGCGCTCCGCCGTCACGCGCCCTGCCTTCGCTCGCGACGCTTTTGATCTCGCTTCGCAACATACGGGATCACCAGGCGCACTCGCTACCCCACCGCGCTCTTGCCTTCGTGCCCCTTGTAGTACGGTGAATGTCCGGCGCCATGATCGGTGGCGTCGCGCACCGCGGTGATCTCCGGGAAATGCGCGCGCAGGGTTTTCTCCACGCCCTGCTTCAGCGTGACGTCGGCCATGCCGCAGCCCTGGCAGCCGCCGCCGAAGCGCAACACCACTTCGTTGTCGGCGCTCACCGATTCCAGTCGCACGCGTCCGCCGTGCGAAGCCAGCTTCGGATTGATTTCCGCATCCAGCAGGTACTGCACGCGGATCGCAAGCGAGGCATCCGCATCGGGCGCATGGCCGCGCAACTTCGGCGCGTGGATGTTGAGTTCCCCGCCGGTCGGCGTGGATTTGTAGTCGATCTCGGCCCCGTCCAGCCACGGCGCGCTAGCCGAATCCACGTAGAGATTGAAGCCCTCGCACTCGATGACCCAGTCATCGCCGCTGCGTTCGCCGGGTTCGCAGAACTCCAGCTCGCAATCGGCCGAGGGCGAGCCCGGATTGCGTGCGCGCAGGCGGATGCCGAGGCCATCCCCGCCCTGCCCCGAGATGAGTTTCCGAAAATGGGTTTGCGCGGTTTCGCTGATCTGGATCATGGAGATGCCGACGGCGTACGAATCAGCACCATTCTAGTCTGAATTGAACGTGCACCCAAGCGCGGTGGATACTGATCGCTTTCCGCTCGGAGAAAAGCCCATGGATCGCAACGCACTCGCTTCTCAGCACTGCCGGCCGCGCAAGGGCGAAACCGTACTGGATCAGGCGAAGAGCAAGGAATTGTTGGCGGCCCTGCCAGGCTGGGAACTCGCCGATGGCGGCAAGGCGATCGGCAAGGTTTTCAAGTTCAAGAACTTCCACGAAACGCTCGGTTTCATCAACGCGGTCGGCTGGATGGCGAACAGGCAGGATCACCATCCCGATCTCGAGGCCGGCTACAACCGTTGCGCCCTGCGCTGGTCCACGCACGATGTGGGCGGGTTGTCCATGAACGATTTCATCTGCGCGGCCAAAGTGGAGCAGATCGCGGAAGAGTGAAGCCCTCCCCCTCGGGAGAGGAGTTGGAGCGAGGGTTCGGCCCTTGTGCAAATTCGCGTTGCCGGAAGCAGATTCCGGGTTCCGCCGCCAGGCCGCGACCCCGGAATGACGAATCATTCCAGCCGGTCCAGCACGTGCTTCAGATCCTCCGGCAGCGGCGCCGAGATGCTGTAGGCGCGCTCGCCCAGCTCGAACTCGAATCGAGCAGCGTGCAGGAAAAGCCGCTTCAACCCCAGATCGCGGAAGCGCTTGCTGGCTTCGCGATCGCCGTATTTCGGATCGCCCGCCAGCGGATGCCCGGCGTGTGCGGCGTGCACGCGGATCTGGTGGGTGCGGCCGGTGTCGAGCGTGGCTTCGACCAGGCTGGCGCCGCGGTACCGCTGGATCTCGCGGAAAAACGTGAGCGCCGGCTTGCCCTCCTCGTCCACGCGCACCATGCGTTCGCCGCCCGATAGCACTGACTTGCGCAGCGGCGCATTGACGTCGAACTTCGCACGTTTCAGCGTGCCGGTCATCAGGCACAGGTACTGCTTCTTGGCCGCGCCCTCGCGGATCAGCGCCTGCACGCCGGTCAGGCCGGCTCGCGTGCGCGCGAACAGCAGCACGCCGGAGGTGTCACGATCCAGCCGGTGCACCAGTTCAAGATGATCTTTCGGATGCGCCGCGCGCAGCAGCTCGATCGCGCCGAAGTTGACGCCGCTGCCGCCGTGGCTGGCGATCCCGGCCGGCTTGTCGATCGCGAGGAAATCGCGATCTTCGAAAATCACCGAATCCGCGACCTGCTTCAGCATCGCCTGCGGCGGCGCGCCGGATTCCTCGCGCTCGGCCACCCGTACCGGCGGAATCCTCAGCAGATCGCCCGCGCTCAGCCGGGTATCGGGTTTGGCGCGTTTGCCGTTCACCCGCACCTGGCCGGTACGCAGCAGACGATAGATCATGCTGCGCGGCACTCCCTTCAGCAGCGCAGCCAAGCAGTTGTCCACGCGTTGCCCGTCGCGCTCGGGACCGACAGTCAGAGTTTGAACGCCCGTGAAGGGATTGCCCGAAGTTGCCGCCGGCATTGGAAAAATCCTGAATAAACTGATAGACTTCGGGCGCGTTGCGCGGGTTCGCGGCCACATTGGCCAAGCCCCCGCACCCGCCCGCTGCGCGGGCGAGGACCCGCCTGCCACTCCCGACCGGAGGCCAGGTTCTCCTCTCCATCGTAACGGACGGTTCGGAATTGGCCCATCGTCAGAGAGACGATGCGGGGATTCCGGCGGCGTATGAGGAACTGTTGCAAAGCTGCTGCGCTCGGTATCACGGGCCGCCGCGGCGCCCGGAACGCTGGCGTACGACCTGTACATCCAGCTTCTCGCGCCAAGACCGGTCTGCAGATCCCCGCCAGGCTTTCAACGATTCCAGGAACTGAACAAAAACCTCGGAGCGGAGTCTCGCTCCGGACCACCGCCGCCCTCCGCGGGCGCGACAACACGGCCGGCCGCCCTGCAAGGCGCCGCCGCGACGCGCGGCCAACGGTGCGCGGCTTCAAGGATTCTCAAAATGAAACGCATGTTGATCAACGCGACTCAGCGTGAAGAGTTGCGTGTGGCCATCGTGGATGGCCAA
>DASSFA010000099.1:0-2188 GCA_035694895.1 Rhodanobacteraceae bacterium
GTTGCCTGCAAGCGAACCTCGCTGCCGCGCGCCTGACCAATCCCGCCGTGAAAGCCGTCGGCGTCGCACTCAACACTTCCAGGCTTTCCGGACAGGATGCGCTCGCCGCCTGCCGCGAGATCAGCGACCGGCTCGGCCTGCCCTGCCAGGACCCGGTCACCATGGGCGTCGAATCCATCGTGGACAACCTGCTTTCATGTTGCGCGGCCTGAACATCCGGCATCGCACCCTGCCGTTGCGGGCGCCGTTCCGCATCTCGCGCGGGGTGAAGCATGCGGCGGACGTGATGACCGTCGAGATCGAACAGGCCGGTTGCGTCGGGCGCGGCGAATCGGTCCCCTACGCACGTTACGGCGAATCCATTGCGTCCGTGACGGACGAGATGGAGGCGCTGCGCAAGGACCTGTGCGCCGGCATGGGCAGGGACGAGTTGCAGCTGCGCTTGTCGGCGGGCGCCGCACGCAACGCGCTGGATGCCGCGCTGTGGGACCTGGAGTCGCGGCTCTGCCGCGTGCCGGTGTCGGCGCGTCTGGCCCGGCCGCCGCACTCGCCCGTCGTCACCGCGCTCACCGTCAGTCTCGACACGCCCGAGGAAATGGAGCAGGCCGCACGCCGCATCACGGATGCGCGGCTGATCAAGGTCAAGGTCGGCGCCGACGATCCGGTCGCGCGGATCGAAGCGGTGCGGCGCGCGGCGCCCTCGGCGAAACTCATCGTGGATCCCAACGAAAGCTGGACGATGGACATCCTGCGCGAAGCGCTGCCGGCGCTCGAGCGTGCGCGCGTCAGCCTGCTGGAGCAACCGCTGCGGGCCGGCGAGGACGAAGCCCTGCTGGGGTTTTCCAGTCGCATCCCGATCTGCGCGGACGAGTCCTGCCATACCACCTCGGACCTGCTTCCGCTGCTCAACCGCTATCAGGCGGTCAACATCAAGCTGGACAAGACCGGCGGCCTGACCGAGGCATGGCGCCTGCTGCACGCCGCGAAAGGCCGCGGCTTCCGCGTCATGGTCGGTTGCATGGTGTGTTCCTCGCTGGGCATCGCGCCGGCGCTGGAGATCGCGCGCGAGGCGGAGTTCGTCGATCTGGACGGACCGCTTTGGCTGCAGAACGATCATGCCGGTGGCGTGCGCCTGCAGGACGGGTTGCTGGTGCCGCCGGAACCGGGGTTCTGGGGATGAGGCGGCGAGCGCGATTTTCAATTCGATGACTTGAGAGGTAATGCGATGTTCGAGCCAGGCACGGCGCACACTTTGGCGAAACGATCCCTGTTGGTGGCGACGATCGCGGCCGGCCTCGCGATCGCGGCAAGCGCTCCGGCGCAAACCCTCTCGGCGATGGCCAATGCGCCGGTCACGCACACGGAAGCCTGGAAAGAAGCCCGGCCGGTCACCGCCGAACACGCGATGGTGGTCAGCGCGCAACATTACGCGACGATGGCCGGCGTGCAGATCCTGAAGGAAGGCGGCAACGCGATCGATGCCGCGGTCGCGGTCGGCTACGCGGAGGCCGTCGTGCATCCGTGCTGCGGCAACATCGGCGGCGGCGGCTTCATGACCATCCATTTGAAGGATGGCAGGAACCTGTTCCTCAACTTCCGCGAGAAGGCGCCACTGAAAGCCACGCCGACCATGTTCCAGGACGCGCAGGGCAACGTGGTGCCGAACCGCAGCACCGATTCCTACCTGGGCGTGGGCGTGCCCGGTACGGTGATGGGTTTGAATACCGCGCTCGCGAAATACGGCACGATGTCGTTGAAGCAGGTCATGGCCCCGGCGATCAGGCTGGCGCGCGATGGCTACGTGCTGCAGCAGGGCGACGTCAACATCCTCAACGACAGCACCGACGATTTCGCCAAACATCCCAATGTCGCGGCGATCTTCCTCAACCACGGCAAGCCCTTCGTCGCCGGACAGCGGCTGGTGCAGAAGGACTTGGCGCACACGCTGGAAGAAATCGCGGAACACGGCACCGACGCGTTCTACAAGGGACCCATCGCGCAGGCCGTGGTGAAGGCCAGCCAAGCCAACGGCGGCATCCTTTCGATGCAGGATTTCGCCGATTACACGGTCCGGTGGGAAACGCCGATCGAGTGCGAGTACCACGGCTACACGATCGTTTCCGCGCCACCGCCCAGCTCCGGCGGCACCACCTTGTGCATGATCGCGAACATCCTCGAGCCGTATCCG
>DASSFA010000100.1:0-8171 GCA_035694895.1 Rhodanobacteraceae bacterium
TTCGGGGCGAGGGAATAAGGGCGAGTGGTGAGGGGTGGGAAAACCGCAGGCCGTTGCGAGGCTGTGACGTGCTCGACAGGAGCTTGAATCTGGCGAAAAGGTTTGAGTAGAGCGCCCTCGCCACTCATCCCTCGCCCCTCGATTCACACCCGATACGCCACCGCCTTCATCACCGCCGAGGCGCAGCGCATCAGTTGCGGGATCGGCACCGGCAGGTCCACGCCGCCGCGCGCGCGCGCATTCGCAGCGTGGCGCGCTTCCTCGCTCTGCATCTGCGTGAGGATCGCGCGAGAGCGCGCGTCGGCTTCGGGCAGGCGCTGCAGGTGCTCGTGCAAATGCGCTTCCACCTGGCGTTCGGTCTCCACCACGAAACCCAGGCTCATGCGATCGCCCAGTGCCGCGGCCAGTGCGCCGATCGCGAAGCTGCCGGCGTACCACAAGGGATTCAGCAGGCTGGGGCGATCGTCCAGCTCGTGCAGGCGCTGTGCGCACCAGGCGAGATGGTCGGTTTCCTCGGTTGCCGCGGCTTGCAGGTGCGCGCGGGTGGCCTCGTCGCGCGCCAGCGCGGCCTGTCCGTCGTACAAAGCCTGCGCGCAGACCTCGCCGGTGTGGTTGACGCGCATCAGGCCGGCCGCGTGCTTGCGCTCTCCGTCCTCCAGATGCGATTCGGGCACCGCGTCGGCAGGTGAAAGCCGCGATTCGACCGCCGCGCCGCACACGGTTCCGAGCGCGCGTTCGATGCCGGAAAGGGCAAGATCGAATTTGGTCAGGTTACGAGGATTGTTCATCGCTGTGGCGAATGGATGCACGGTTGCGCCGAGCTGAGCCCCCTTCAAGGGGAGATTGGGTGCCGGTCATTGTCGCGCGCGGCGCGCTCCTGGGTCCCGTCCTTCAATTGTCCCGCAAGCAGCGTGAGGGGGTGTTCAACCGGCAACGCCGTCTCGCGTTCCTGCAGGCCCACCGCGAAATGCAGCCGGCAACCGATGTTGGAGGTCAGCAACATATCCGGTGCCGGTTGCGGCAGCAGGCCGAGCACCTTCTCGCGGTAGGCGGCTGCGCGCGTCGGGAATTCCAGCATATGGCTGCCGGCCGCGCCACAGCATTGCGCCTGCGTCGGCAACGCCGCGACCTGCAGGCCCGGCACGCGCGCCAGCAATTTGCGAACGGCATCAACATTGCGGGCGACGTTCACCTGAGTGCAGGGCAGGTGCAGCGCGACACGCGTTTCGAGCGCGTTGAACCGCAGTGCATCCGCATGGGCTGCGAGGAAGCCCAGTACATCGTCCACCCGTGTGTTCGGCAAGGCGGCACGCAAGGTGCCGAGGCAACCGGATGTCGTGGTCAGCAACACCTGCGCGCCGCTGCGCTCGAAGACCTCATGCACGCGCGCCATCAGCTTGGCCGCGCGCGCCGCGTCGCCGGTATGCGCGGCCAGCGCGCCGCAGCAAAGGTTCTCGATCATCACGACGTCGAAGCCCGCAGCCTGCAGCAGGCGCACCGCCGCGATCTGCGCGTCGCGTTCGTAGACGCCCTGCACGCAGCCGCCGAACAGCGCCACGCGGGTGCGCGACCCGGCTGCCGGTGCACCGCCGCGCACGATGCGGCTGACCGGGGGCGCAACCGCCAGCACCCGCGCCGCCGCGCGCGACGCGGAGTCCTTCGGCAAGGCACGCGCCAGGGTCGGCAGCCACGCGCGGGCGCCGGTGACTCGCGCCAGGGCGGCAAAAATCCGCAACAGCCGGGGCCGCGAAAGGATGCTCAGCAGCAGGCGTGGCCGCCCGTACGCTGGCGCCAGCGCCGCGCGGGTTTCCACGATCAACGGACCATAATGAACCGGCACCGGACAGACCCGCTCGCAGGCCAGGCAGGCCAGGCAGTGGTCAAGATGCAGGCGCAGGTCGTGGCCGGGTTCCACCGCGCCGGAGGTGCCGGCCGCGGCCAATGCGATCCGGCCCCGCGGCGATTCGGTCTCGGTCGCATCCAGCGCGTAGGTGGGGCAGTGCGGCAGGCACAGGCCGCACTTCACGCATTCGTCGGCAAGCGCGGCGATGCGGACGGCGGGATCGGGAGAAGCCATCCCGGAATGCTATCATTCGCGCATGCAGCCCCTCGCCGGAAGGGCTTGCGGTGGCCCGGGAAGCTTGCGCGGGGCCCGTGCATCCGTTATTCTTGCCGGTCTTTCGCTCAGGTCAATGCGCATCCGTGCGCACACAACCGCACCCGCGTGTGCGGATTTTCAGACAGGAACATCCTCATGAAGACGTTCAGCGCCAAGAGCGCCGAGGTCAAGCGCGACTGGTTCGTCGTCAATGCCGAAGGCAAGACGCTCGGCCGGCTGTGCACGGAAGTGGCGCGCCGCCTGCGCGGCAAGCACAAGCCCGTGTACACCCCGCACATCGATACCGGCGATTACATCGTCGTGGTCAATGCCGAGAAGATCGCGGTTACCGGCAAGAAGCTCGACGACAAGAACTATCATCGCTTCACCGGCTACGTCGGCAACCTGAAGACGATCAGCCTGAAGGACATGCTGGCCACGCACCCGGAGCGCGCGATCGAGATCGGCGTCAAGGGCATGCTGCCGAAGAACCCGCTGGGCCGCGCGATGTTCCGCAAGCTCAAGGTCTACAAGGGCGCCGAGCACCCGCACACCGCCCAACAACCGCAAGTTCTGGAAGTTTAAGTGCGCTATCCCTGCGCGTGAAAGCGGCCAGCCATGGCCGCACTCCTCAACAACAGCACGCATTAATTATGGCTATCCAGCAATCTCAGAACTACGGCACCGGCCGCCGCAAGACTTCCGCCGCGCGCGTGTTCCTGCGCAAGGGCGAGGGCAAGATCACCATCAACGGCAAGCCGCTGGACGAGTTCTTCGGCCGCGAGACTTCGCGCATGATCGTGCGTCAGCCGCTCGAGCTGACCCAGATGGTCGACAAGTTCGACGTGAACGTGAACGTCGAGGGCGGCGGCATCACCGGCCAGGCCGGCGCGATCCGCCTCGGCATCGCCCGCGCGCTGGTGGAGTACGACGAAACCCTGAAGTCGCCGCTGCGCAAGGCCGGGTTCATGACCCGCGACGCGCGCGCGGTGGAGCGCAAGAAAGTCGGCCTGCACAAGGCACGTCGCGCGACACAGTTCTCGAAGCGCTAAACTAGTCGGGAAGAAACATTCGGCACATTGGATGTGCCGACGTCAGCCGGAGGGCTGACGAGGCAAACGTGGCGCGGTTTGGCCGCGACCGTTTGCAATGCAAGCCGCGGCAGGATGTCCGGCTTGCTTCAAAACTAGCCCCGTCGCCAAGCGGTAAGGCACCTGACTCTGACTCAGGCATTCGGTGGTTCGAATCCATCCGGGGCTGCCAAACCGGAAACAGAAAGCCCGCCAATCGGCGGGCTTTCTTGTTTCGATGGCAAGTTCAGGCTGTCCGTCGGTCGGGAGTGGGCATTCCACCAACTGCCACCGTGCTCGGGCCGTCGGACGTGCGCGAAGCCCGATGCGCACCGTACGCGATGATCAAGCCGAACACGAACATCGCCAGCAGGTTCTCGAGGAAGCTCGCCGCGTGGAAGTGCGCCACGTAATCGTGCAGCGACAATTTCATCCTGAAGGGCGCGGCGGACAGCGGTACGACCAGGTAAACCATCACGAGCTGGATGACCAGACCGGCGAGCAGCCCTCCCAGCCACCAGCGCTTCCGAAGCAGCGGCAGCCGCGCCGTCGCAACAAAGTAAATGGCGGCGATCAGCACCGACATCGCCCATTGCAGCAGCAAGCCGAGCAGCGCCGAGTAGCTGGCTCCCGCGAATGAGGCCTGCCCGAGAAGCCCGCTCGCAATGGCGTGCATGATGGTGACGGGGCTCAGATGGTTGATCAGCGCCGCGGCGCCAATGTCGAGCGTTCCCGCAATCCATCCGCTTGCGCAAACACAGAGCACTGCTGCACGACGTAAGGAGTTCATACGATCCCCGTGATGGCCCGGTGTGGCCAGTATCGGCTTCGACTGTTGTCAGTGCATTTCCCGATCCCCGATCAGCACCACGTCCGCCGGGCGGTGCGCGAACAGGCCGACCGTCACCACGCCGGTGATCTGGTTCAGCTCGGTTTCCAGCGCGCGCGGATCGGTGATGCGCAGCCCGTGCACATCCAGGATCCAGTTGCCGTTGTCGGTGACGCAGCCATCGCGCCAAACGGGGTGCCCGCCGCGACGCAAAATCTCGCGCGCCACGTAACTGCGCGCCATGGGGATCACCTCGACCGGCAGCGGGAACTTGCCAAGCACGTCCACGCGCTTGCTCGGGTCGATCACGCAGACGAACTGCTTCGCCACGGCGGCGCAGATTTTCTCGCGCGTCAGCGCGGCACCGCCGCCCTTGATCAGGCACTTGTTGCCGTCGCATTCGTCGGCGCCGTCCACGTACAACGGGATCTCGCCGACCGCGTTGAGATCCAGCACCTGGATGCCGCGCTCGCGCAGCAGTGCGGTGGAACGCTCGGAACTCGACACCGCGCCATCGATGCGATGTTTGATGGTGGCCAGCGCGTCGATGAAATATGCGACAGTCGATCCGGTGCCGACGCCGACGATGCCGCCGTCCACGTAACGCAGCGCCGCCTCGCCGGCCGCGCGCTTCTGATCATCGTTGCTCATAGATTCCCCGTGCAGGTGCGCGCCCGCGCGCGACAGGCAGTGTCACTCCAATCCCAGAATCGTTTCCCATTGCGCCGCCGTCACCGGCAGCACCGAAAGCCGGTTGCCGCGGCGGGTGAGCGCGAAGTCGCCCAGCTTCGGCAAGGCCTTGATCTCCTCCAGCGTGATCACGCGCTTCAGCTTGCGCTGGAAGCGCACGTCCACCAGCGTCCAGCGCGGATCGCCGCGATCGCTGCCGGCGTCGAAGTATTCGCCTTTCGGGTCGAACTGGGTCGGGTCCGGATACGGTTCGCTGGCGACCGTACCGAGTCCCGCCACGCCAGGCACCGCGCAACTGGAGTGATAGATCAGCACGCCGTCGCCCTTTTTCATCTGGCGGATGAAGTTGCGCGCCTGGTAATTGCGCACGCCGTTCCAGGGTTCGACCTTGACGCGCTTGAGATCGTCGATCGAGAACACATCCGGTTCGGATTTCATCAGCCAGTGGTTCATGGAAGCTCCGGCGCGGTGCAGTCAATGAGCGCGTGTTCGGTAGCGATGTAGTCGAGCGGCACGTCCCAGTCTTCCGCCGGCAGCGCATCCACCTGCTGGAAAGCGTAACCGATGCCGACCAGCAGCGGGCGCGCCGGTCGCGCCTGTTCGCGCAGGAAGGAAAACGTGGCGTCGTACCAGCCGCCTCCGGTGCCCAGGCGATGGCCGCGCGCATTGAAGGCGAGCAACGGCAGCAGCACGACATCCATGTCCCGCGCGGGCAAGGCATCGCCATCGCGCGGTTCCGGAATCCCGAAGCGGTTGGGTTCCAGCGCGGAACCGGCAAGGAACTCGACGAATCGCAGCGTGCGCGGCGCGGATTCGTCCAGCACCGGCAGGAAGTAGTGCTGCCCGCGCGACGTCAGCCGCGCGACCGCGAGATTCAGTGGCACCTCGCCCCGCACGGCCCAGTAGCCGGCTATGTTCGGATCCACCATGAACTCGGGAAGTTGTTCGAGGCTGCGCATCACGCCTTCGGCCGCCGCGATGCGCGCGGGAGCACCGAGCGCGGCGCGGCGCGCAGCCATGTCGGCGCGGAGCTTCGAGCGGATATCAGCGATGGCTTGATCTTGCGGGCTTTGCATCCCCTTAAGTTAAGGGGGCGGCTCTTGCGCAGCAAGAACGGGGGTGTGGGTGCGATGCGATACAGAAACCGTGTCGGCCGGGCTTCATTCGCGCAAAAAATCGAAGCGCGCCCTCCGCAGTGCCGGTGTGCACCGAGCGACCCTGATCCCGAGGATCAAGTGGGCGAACTCTCCGGACCGACAGGCTTTCCGCTCATGGCGGACTTGCACACTGGTCCGGGTCTGCCTGCCCGAGGTCGTACATTAGGAACAAGGCAATTGCTGAAGATGCACTGCCGTGCACCGCAGGGGACGCTGGGGTTATTTTACGGGGGCGCCGATTGCGCCTTCAAGCTTGCGCCGCAACACGCCGATGCCATCGCTCAAATTGCGCGATTGTTCATCATGGCGTTTGCGCAATTGCAACAATTCATCCGCGATGGACAACGCGGCGAGCACCGCGACGCGGTCGTAACCGACGCTGCGCGAGGCGCCGCGCAGGTCGTGCATCTTGCGATCCAGATAGCTCGCGGCGGCCAGCAGGCCTTCGCGTTCCTCCGGCGCGCAGCCGACCAGGAACTCGCGATCGAGCAGTCGCACGGTGACGGTAATGGACTCGCTCATGCGATCAGCCCGAGTTTTCCAGCGCCTTCAAGCGCTCGATCATCGCCTCGACCCGCGAGCGCGCCTGCTCGTTGCGCGACATGAGTTGCGCGCGCTCGGCGGCGAGTTGCTCGCGGCTGTGGCGCAGGCTGGCGTTTTCCTCGCCCAGGCGGCGCAGCATTTCGGTGGCGCGGTCCATCGCTGCGGACAGCGCGTCCAGCTCGGCCTTCAGATCGGATTCGCCCATGGGCGCCGACTATAAGCGAAATTCCGCGGGTAAACATCTGCGCTGCGTCACGCGGTTGCCTTCGCTGCGGGAAGGAGAGAAGTGTAGAGTCCGACCAGGCATCGTGCCCCGGCCTGCACGCGCGCAACATCGTCCACGGCGAACCGCGATGGTCGCGGGTGCTCGCCGCCCGGCTAAAATGCGCGCCCGCAAGCATCGCTTGCGACGGATGCCGCCGCCCTGATCCGGATCAAGCCATTTCGAACCCGCAGAGGCATCGCGACCGCACCATGACCGCCATTCCCGCCGAAGAGCCTTCAGGCCGAGAACCGGGCCACGGCTGGCTGGCGCGCCTGCGCTGGCTGGTGCCTGTGGTTTTTCTCGGCGTGACCGTGTGGCTGGTCTGGCGTGAACTTTCCGGGCTGGACGCGCGGGCGTTGCAACGCACGCTGTTGCATGTGCCCACGCGCGATGCCGCGTTCGCGGCGGCGCTTTCGCTGTTCGCGGTGGCGTTCACCGGCAGCGTGGATTGGGTGATCGCGCGCTGGCTGAAACTTGAAGTGCGCACGCGCGAGCTGCTACGGCTGTCTTTCGTCGCCAACGCGATGGCCAACACGCTCAACCTTTCCGGCGCGATCGGTTCGGGCGTACGCCTGCTCGGTCTTTCCGGCCGCGGGGTGGCGATGCGACGCAGCGCGGCGCTGGTCGGGTTGCAGGTACTGTCGTTGCCGCTCGGGCTGTCGGTGCTGGTGATCGTCACGCTGGCATCGGGCTCGCTGCCGGTGACGCCGAATTCCGCCACGCGCTGGCTCGCGATCGCGGTGCTGGTCGCCGCGGCGCTGTACCTGCCGCTGTACCTGCTGCTGACCGGCCGTCGCACCTTGATGCGGTGGTTGCCGGAAGAGCAGGGCCTGCCGCCGTTGCGCTTGAAGTTGATGCTGGCCGCGCTGTCGCTGCTGGACTGGTTGCTCGCGGCGGCCGCGCTGTGGCTCTGCCTCACGCTGGCCGGCGCGCAGGTGGATGCGATGACCTTGCTCGGCGCCTACACCGGTGCGGCGGTGCTGGGGCTTGCGAGCATGATCCCCGGAGGCTTCGGCGTATTCGACGGATTGCTGCTGCTCGCGCTGAGCGCTGCCGGCGTGCCGGGCGAAAACATCACCGCCGGCCTGATCCTGTTCCGCGTGGTCTATTACCTGCTGCCGTTGCTGGCTGCGCTGTGGCTGGGCGCGGGCATGCTGGCGCAGCGCGTGCCGGCGCTGACGCGCGCGCGCGTGCGGCTCGCCGCGCATCCGTTGTTCGCGGTGCTCGGATTGCCGGTCAGCCTGCTCGGCAATCTGGGCGTGCGACTGCTGGCGTATCTCACCTTCTTCGCCGGTGCGTTGCAGTTGATCACCACCGCGATCCCATCGCTGCACGAGCGTGTGATCAAGCTGCACCGGCTGCTGCCAATCGATGCAATCGAAAGCTCGCATCTGCTGAGCGTGGTGATCGGCGTGCTGCTGCTCGGGCTGGCGCGCGGCATCGACGGCCGCCTGCGCGTGGCCTATCGCATGGTGCAATGGCTGCTCTGGATCTCGGCGATCCTGGCGCTCACCAAGGG
>DASSFA010000101.1:0-4834 GCA_035694895.1 Rhodanobacteraceae bacterium
GGGGGCAGCAAAGTAGCTTGGAGCATGCCGAGGGCGTCATCTTCCTCGTTAATCCGGTGGCAAAAAACTAGACGCGAACGACGACGTCTACGCTCTGGCCGCTTAAGGCCTAGCCCCGAACCCGCTTGTGCCCGTGCTCGCCGGTGTAGGGTCATCATCACGGGATCGCCGCAGTTGCCGCACGTCGGCCGCGGTTAACCCAGAACGTGCTGGTCCCGCGGTGTGCTTTGCCCACCGTGTTGCCGCGGGGCGAGATCGAACGTTGGGCTAAGCATGTAGCGCCGGGCGCGGAGCGCCATCGGACGGGGGTTCGATTCCCCCCGCCTCCACCAAGTGAACAAGGCCCGCCTCGCGCGGGCCTTTTCATTTGTGCAGGTGGGGGATTTGGAAGCGAACTACGTTCGACAAAATCGTCTGGAACGCGGAAACGCTTCGCACGTCGCCCTGCCTGCTCCCGTCCTGCTCGCGCATCGCGCGGTTCACTTGCCCTCGCCCGGCTTCTCGACCAGGTCGCGCAGGCTTGCCTGCATGCGAGCGTGCACGCGCACCAAGGCCTTCCATAAAACCCCCGCCGTGGCCGCTCCGATTGCCAGCAAGGCGATCAGCACGCCGCGTGGCGGCAGGATCGCCGCCCCTAGCACTGCCACCAACACCGCCAACCCGAACAGCGCGGACATGGGAACCAGCTTGGCGAAAACGCGCCGCAACGCTTCGGTGCGCGCGCCATGCAGGCTCTCGCGAATGCCCAGTTCCGCGAGCAACATGCCCAAGGCGTCGGCCTTGCGATAAGTCGCGATCAGCATCGGCAATGAGACGAACAACGCCGCCGCCCAGATCAGGGAACGACGCAGCGCATCATCCATCGCCCATTGCGGCCAGTGGCGCGGGATCGCGCGCTCCAGCCATGCTCCGCCGATGAACACAGCACACACCAGCAATACATTGATGCCGATGTGCCACAACAGCCGCCTCAGCATGCGCGCGATCACGAGATTGTCGCCGCTGGGCTGAAGCTGCGCGAGCCATTCGCCGTAGCCGGACGTCAGGGTCAGCAGCGCGCGTGGTGTCACCTTCAACAGACCGCGCTGAATGGCCGGCGCGCCGCCGGTCAGCAACGGCGAGATCGCCATGCAGATCACCGCGGCGCCCACCGCCAGCGGATACAGCTCCTGGCCGACCGCGCCACCGGCGATGCCGAGGCCGGCGATCACGAACGAGAATTCGCCGATCTGCGCCATGTTCAGGCCGATGCGCAATGCCCGGCCCGCGCTGGCGCCGCCGAACAGGAACACACCGGCGCCGCTCGCGAAGATCTTGCCGAAGATCACCAGCGTTGCCAGCCCCAGCGCCGGCAACGCCACGCTCCACAAGGCGTAGGGATCGAGCAGCAAACCGATCGCGACGAAGAAGATGGCCGCGAACATGTCGCGCACCGGCGCCACCATGCGCACGATGCGAGGCGCGCAATGCGCTTCCGCCACCACCACGCCGGCCAGGAAAGCGCCAAGCGCGATGCTGAACCCCGAGAATTCGGCAAGCAGGCTGGCGCCGAAGCAGATGCCCAGCGCCGCGACCAGCAGCATTTCCTCGCGACCGAACGCCGCGATCGCATCCAGCAGTCTCGGCAGCAACAGCAACCCGGCGATCAGCGCCGCCACGATGAAGATCGCCATGCGCCCGATCACGCCGAGCGCCGCATCGGGCGCCACCTCGCCACCGGCCGCCACCACGCTCAGGACCGTCAGCAGCAGCACCGTCAACACTTCTTCGGAAATCAGCAGTCCGATCAGCAACGGCACGAACGGCTCGCGCTTCATGCCGCGCGCCTCGATGTTGCGCACCACCACCATCGTCGAGGAGAAGCACACGACTCCTCCGAGGAACAGCGCCGCGCGCGGCGACCAGCCGGCCAGGCGCCCGGCCTCGATGCCGAGCCACAGCATCAGGCCCACTTCGGTCATGCCCGCCAGCAACACGCGCGCACCCAACGCGCGCAGCTTGCGCAACGAGAATTCCAGGCCCAGCGTGAACATCAGCAGCAGCACGCCGAGGTCGGAGATGTCGCGCATCGTGCGTTCGTCGGTCACCAGCGCCCACGGCGTATGCGGACCGATCAGCACTCCCGCGATGATGTAGCCGAGCAGCACCGGCAGGCGCAATCGATGGAACAGCACCGTGATCACGCCCGCACCGAGCATGACGAAAGCGAGATCGCGGATGAAGCCGAGGCTGTGCATGGGGCAAGCCTAACAAGCCGGAGCCGCGGCGTCGCCCCGTGCCCATCGTGCCGGTGGTCACGTTGCGGGCGGCATCTCCGGAGCGTAGGTTTGTCCGCTCGGCGTCTTCTTCCATGGGAGAGCAAGATGAAACGTGTCGCGTTTTCGTTCGCCGCATTGCTGGTCGCCACCCTCGCCGCACAGGCCGAGCCGCCTTCCAAACTCGGCTACCCGCAAGCCCGGCGCGACAACGTGGTGGACAACTACTTCGGAGTGAAAGTCCCGGCGCCGTACCAATGGATGGAAGACCTCAACAGCCCGGAACTCGCCAAGTGGGTGGAAGAGGAAAACAAGCTCACCTTCGCGTACCTGGATCGGATTCCCGAACGCGACTGGATGAAGCAGCGGCTGACCAAGTTATGGAATTACGAGAAGGTCGGCGTTCCGCACATGGATGCCGGCAAGCTCTTCTTCAGCAAGAACTCCGGCCTGCAGAACCAATCGGTGGTCTATGAACAGGCATCACTCGACGCGCAACCGCGCGAGCTGATCGACCCCAACAAGCTCTCGCCGGACGGTTCGCTCGCGCTGCAGGACTACGCGCCTTCGCACGACGGCAACAATCTGGCTTACGCGCTTTCTGAAGGCGGCTCGGACTGGGAAACCATCCACGTGCGCGATCTGCGCACCGGCAAGGACCTGCCGGGCCAGGTGAAGTGGGTGAAGTTTTCCGGCATCAGCTGGACCAACGACAACAAGGGCTTCTTCTATTCGCGTTATCCCGAACCACCCAAGGGCGAGGCGATCCAGAACCGCGTGGAGAACCAGGCGCTGTACTACCACAGGCTGGGCACGCCGCAGAGCGCGGACACGAAGATCTACGCGCGACCCGATCTGCCGGAGTGGATCATCGGCGGGCAGGTTTCGGAAGACGGCCGTTATCTCTTCATCTCGCTGGTCAACGGGACCTCGACCAACAACGAATTGTTCTACGCGGACCTCGGCAACCCGGCGCATCCGGACATCGGGGCGAAGATCCAGCCGCTGTTCACGGCCAACGACGCCGAATACGCGCCGCTGGGCAACATCGGCGACAGGCTGTTCGTGCAGACCACGAGGAATGCGCCCAATCGCAAGATCGTTTCCTTCAAGCTCTCCGATCCCGCGCACTGGAGGATGGTCGTGCCGGGCACGCGCAACGTGATCGAGAACTCGCTGCTCGCCGGCGGCGATGTCGCGGTGCAATACCTGGTGGACGCCAAAAGCGAAGTGAAACTGTTCGGACCTGATGGTCGTCCGAAGACCACGCTCGCCCTGCCCGGCATAGGCTCGGTGGTGGGCCTGAGCGGTCGCAGCGACTCGAAGGAGATGTTCTACGGCTTCACTTCGTATCTCTATCCGACCACGGTCTACCGCTACGACATCGCCAGCGGCAAGACCGAGACCTTCGCCAGACCGAAGGTGGATTTCGATCCGTCGCAGTACGAGACGAAGCAGGTGTTCTACAAGTCGAAGGACGGAACGCGGGTGCCGATGTTCATCACCGCGCGCAAGGGCGTGAAGCTGGACGGCTCGAATCCGACGATCCTTTATGCCTACGGCGGCTTCGACATCAACATCACGCCGGGCTTCTCGCCGATGCTGCCGGTGTGGCTGGAGATGGGCGGCGTGTATGCGGTCGCCAACCTGCGCGGCGGCGGCGAGTACGGCGAGTCATGGCACCACGCCGGCATGCTTTCCAACAAGCAGAACGTGTTCGACGATTTCGCGTATGCAGCGAAATACCTGGTCGCGCAGAAATACACCTCGACGCCGCACCTGGGCATCCAGGGTTACTCGAACGGCGGATTGCTGGTCGGCGCCAGCATCACCGAACATCCGGAACTGTTCGGCGCGGCCTACGGCGGAGCGGGCGTGATGGACATGCTTCGCTACCAGAAATTCTCCGGCGGAGCATTGTGGGCGCCTGAATACGGCACCTCGGATGACAGACAAGCGTTCCGGTGGCTGATCAAGTTCTCGCCTGTGCAGAACGTCAGGGACGGCACCTGCTATCCGCCGACGATCATCACCACCGCCGACCACGATGATCGCGTGGTGCCGAGTCATTCGTACAAATTCGTCGCGCGCCTGCAGCATGCGCAGGCTTGCGACAACCCGATCCTGCTGCGCGTGGAAACCAAGACCAGCCACGGCTACATGCCCACCGACAAGCGCATCGCGCAGACCGCGGACGTGTGGGCGTTCATGGCGTGGAACCTGGGAATACACGAGGCGCCGTCGCAACAATGAAGTGTGTTGGCGCTGTTCCCTTCTCCCTCCGGGAGAAGGCGGCGCGCAGCGCCGGATGAGGGTTCGGCACCTGCGGATCGCTTCGCAAGTCCGAACCCTCACCCCTGCCCCTCTCCCTTCGGAGAGGGGTTCGACAAAAGCTCTCATCAGCGCCGATCCGCATCAAAATCCCTTGACGCTTTTCGCCTTCGCCAATATTCTTTCCGGTTCCAGCGTGGGGCCATAGCTCAGCTGGGAGAGCGCTACAATGGCATTGTAGAGGTCGCCGGTTCGATCCCGGCTGGCTCCACCACTCCCCGCTGTCCCCATCGTCTAGAGGCCTAGGA
>DASSFA010000102.1:0-3368 GCA_035694895.1 Rhodanobacteraceae bacterium
TGGATAGTGCTTCACAACTCGTGATCCCGACCCGTCGAGGGCCTAAACCCTCTTGGCGCCCCCCGCATCCAATCTGCCAAGATGGATGCCTGCCTCTCTCTCGGAATTTCCATGCAGCCAGCGCGCGGGGCGCCCGTGGCCGAATTCGCCAGCCGCAGCCCGGCTGACGAAGACGTCCAGCTCGCCCGCCATGCCGCGCGCGGCGACGGCCGGGCCTTCGAGGCACTGTACCGGCGCCACGCGGGCCGCGTGCACGGAGCCGTCCTGCGCCTCGTCGGCGGCCGCCATGCGCGCGCCGAGGAACTGACCCAGGAAGCCTTCGTGCGTGCATGGCAGAAACTGCCCGGCTTCCGCTTCGAGAGCGCATTCGGAACCTGGCTTTACCGCCTCGCGATCAATACCGCCCTGATGGACCTGCGTTCACTGAAGAACGACCCGGTCGAGCAAGGCGTGGAAGAAGATGCCCTGCCCGAACCCGGCGCACAGCCGTTCTGTCCGGCCGAGCGCGAGGAGCTGGAACGCGCGGTTTCGTCGCTGTCGCCGCGCACGCGCGCGGTGCTGGTGCTGCACGACATCGAAGGCTGGAAGCACGAAGAGATCGCCGCCGAGCTGGGCATGGCGGTGGGCTCGTCGAAAGCGCAATTGCATCGCGCACGCCGGCTGTTGCGGCGCGCGCTGGGAGCGAGTGAGCCATGAACCTGCATTTCGAAGATCGCCAGAAGCTGCGCGCACTTGCGCAGCCCGTCGAGCCGCAGCGCGACCTGTGGCCGGCGATCGCCGCGCGCATCGAGACACGATCGCGCACGCCACGCCGGCGCATGCAATGGCTTGCCGTGGCCGCATCATTCGCCTGCGCGGCCGTGATCATCGGCGCGATCGGCGTCCGTGCGTTGCATTCGCCGCAGGCGGCCTCGCCCGCGCAAATTGCCGCGGCGGCAAACACCCCCGTACGCTGGAAGCCCAGCGACCCGCGCCTGCGCGGCGCGGCGGTGGAATTGCGCGCAGCCCAGGGCGAATTGCAGCAGGCGCTGGCGATCGCACCGAACTCTCCTTATCTGCAGCGCCTGCTGCAAAACACCGAACACCAGCAATCGCGCCTGCGCCGCCTCGACGTGAGCGCCGGTTGATCTCTTCACGCATCAGGACACGACCATGTACCGCGCAATATTCGCTCCCTCCATTCCGTTCCAGGTCGGCACGGCTGTTCTGCTCGCAATGCTGGCCAGCAGCGCCGCATTCGCCGACACGCCGATCCACATCAGCCACGATGCTGCGCCCAATGCCCAGGTCGTGATCCGAAACGTCAAGGGCGAAGTGCGAATCAGCGGCTGGAACCAGAACCGCGTGCAGGTGGACGGCACGCTCGGCGAAGGTGCCAAGCCGCTGCAGATCAGTGGCGATGCGCAATCGCTGGAAATCCGCGTGGAGGCTAACGATCGATCCGGCTGGTTCGGCGGCGACAACGACATGGGTTCGACGACGCTGGACGTGCACGTTCCCCATGCCGCCGCACTGGAGGTGCATGTGGTCAGTGCGCCCGTGGACGTGAGCGGCACGGACGGCCGGAGCTTGAGCGTCAACACCGTCAGCGGTCGCGTGCACCTGAACGCGCGCGCGGGATCGATAAAGGTGGACAGCGTGAGCGGCGACGTGGATTTCGAGGGCGCGACCAATGGCATGGACGTGCAGACCGTTTCCGGCGACGTGCAGGCCGCGACGCTCAACGGCAACCTCACCGCGCAGACCGTGTCGGGCGACCTGATCCTGCGCGGCAACACGCTCGGCCAGGTGAACCTCGGCACCGTCTCCGGCCAGATCCAGCTCGATGCCGCGTTGGCGCCGGCCGCGAACTGGAAGCTGGACACCATGAGCGGCGACGTGCGGCTCGGGATCCCGGCGAACACGTCCGCGCAGATCAAGGCCGACACCTTCTCCGGTGACCTGCACAGCGATTTCGGCAAGCCCTACGGCAGCGAACACGGCCCCGGCGAACACCTCGGCGCCAAGGTCGGCAGCGGCAATGGCAACATCGTGATCAACAGCTTCAGCGGCGACGTGCACATCAACCGCGGATCGCGCTGAGCTGGCACAATCCGCCCTTTGCGCCGGGCCGCGCGCCGGCGCCGAGGAGCACGATGGCTGTATCGCGTCTACAGGGCTTGAGCCAGGCCGCCGCGCAGCAACTCGTCGCCGCGGCGCAGGCCATCGAGAGCGGTGGACCCGATGTCGCCGCTGCGCGGCTCGCGCCTGTCCTGGCCGCCTATCCGACCCATCCGGAGGTGCTGCGCGTCCAGGCCGGGGTCTTCAATCTGCGCGGTGATTACGCCGGTGCGATCGCCACGATGCAGCGCGCGATCCAGGGCCGGCCCGACGATGCGCTCTACTACAACACGCTGGGCAGCATCCTTGGCTCGGCGAACGAGTTCGATGCTGCAATCGCCGCATTGGCCCATGCCTGCGAATTGCAGCCCGATCTCGCCATCGCCTGGTTCAACCTCGGCGTGATGCTGACGCGCTCGGTGCGGCACGCCGAAGCCATCGAAGCGCTGCGGCGCGCGATTGCACTCGATCCGCAATACATGCTCGCCCGTGCGCTGCTCGGCGACATGCTGAGAGCGGAAAACCGCATGGAGGAAGCCTCCGCGGAATATCGCCGCGTGATAGACGAGCAGCCCTGGTCGGGTATGGCGTGGTGGGGCCTGGCCGACCTGAAAACGATCCGGCTCGGTGAGGCAGATATCGGACGAATGCAACGTGCGCTCGAGGATCCGCGCGCCGAGGACAATGACCGGATTGCAATGGGATTCGCGCTGGCCAAGGCCCTGGATGACCAAGAGCGGTATGCCGAGTCCCTGCAGGCGCTCGGGCAAGCCAATTCGATCGCGCGGCGGCGGCGGCAGTGGAATGCATCGATGTTCAGCGCAGGAATCTCCATGATCCTCGATGCGTTCTCGCCACCGCCCGCCACGACGGCGGGCGAGTCGCTCGGTCGCGAGGTGGTCTTCATTCCCAGCCTGCCGCGCTCGGGCTCGACGCTGGTCGAACAGATCCTCGCTTCGCATTCCATGGTGGAAGGCCCCGGCGAACTGCCCGACCTCGCATTGACCCTGTCCGAGGAAACCCGCCGCCGCGGCAAACCGTATCCGTACTGGGTAGCCGATATGCAGCCTGGGGACTGGCGCCGCCTGGGCGAGCGCTACCTCGAGCGAACCGCGCATTGGCGCGAACGGCGGCCCGTCTTCACCGACAAGATGCCGGGCAACTGGTACTACATCGGCGCGATCCGCGCGATGTTGCCGGGCGCGAAGATCATCGCCTGCCGACGCGATCCGCTGGAGACATGCTTCTCCTGCTACCGCCAGCACCTG
>DASSFA010000103.1:0-4264 GCA_035694895.1 Rhodanobacteraceae bacterium
CGATGTTCCGCTATCCGGATTTCTTCAAGGTCGGCTGGGCCGAGAGCGGCAACCACGACAACCGCAATTACGAGAACGACTGGGGCGAGAAGTACCAGGGCCTGTTGGTCACCAACAAGGACGGCAGCACCAATTACGACAACCAGGCCAATCAGCTCATCGCGAAGAACCTGAAAGGCCACCTGATGCTGGTGCACGGCTCGATCGACGACAACGTCCCGACCGGCGAAACGCTTCTTGTGGCCGATGCGCTGATCAAGGCCAACAAGGACTTCGACATGCTGATCATCCCCAACGTGCACCACGGATACGGCAGGGTCGGCACGACCTACGCCACCCGCCGCCGCTGGGATTACTTCGTGCGCTATCTCATGGGCGCCGAGCCGCCGCACGAATATCCCTTGCCAGAGCCTCCGGAGGACTGAGGGGTCCGCCTGATCGGACAAACGCCCGGCGCATCTGCAGTCGCCGTAGTGACAACGGCACTGCAGAATGACGAGGTCGTTGCCCTGCACCTCGTGCACGAAACCGTGGCGCTCGTCCATGCGCCACGACCAGGCGCCGGGCGCGCAAACAAAAAAGCCAAGCCTCTTGCGAGGCTTGGCTTGCAATGTGGTGCCCAAGGGGGGACTCGAACCCCCACGGAGTTACCCGCTACCACCTCAAGGTAGTGCGTCTACCAATTCCGCCACCTGGGCAAAGGTACCCGTCCCTGGGATCCGCACCGGCACATCCATGTGCCGGACTTTTAGAAAAGCTCGCTTCGAGAAGCGCCTCGTTTGATCCTCAGTGTCCGCCGCTCGTCGCCGGTTTCGGCGCGGGCTTGGCCGGTGCCGCCGGCTGCGTCGCCTGCGGGACTTCGGTGTTCTGCGCCGGCGCCGCCGGATTGGCATGCGCGGCCTCCGCATTCTGCGGCGGGTTGGTCATCGAATTCACGTTGGGCGAGGCGATCGCGGTCGCGTTCGAGGCCGGGACCGGCGTCACCACGCCCGACATCACGCCCAGGTTCGCCTGCGGTTTCTGCATCCCGGTGTGGCTGAGGTAAATACCCATCGCCAGGCTGAGGATGAAGAACAGGCCGGCCAGCACCGCGGTTGCCCGGGTCAGGAAGCTCGCCGAACCGCGCGCGCCGAATACCGTGGCCGACGCGCCGCCGCCGAAGCCGGCACCGGCCGAAGCGCCCTCGCCGCGCTGGATCAGGATCAGCACGGTCAGCGCCGCGGCGATCAGGACATAGAAAACGCTGAAGATGGTGAAAAGCATTTAAGGATTTCCGGCGACGCTCAACGCGCCGCTGCACATATGGCGAGAAAGTCGGCCGCTTTCAAGGAAGCGCCGCCGATCAGGCCGCCATCCACGTCCGGTTGCGCGAACAAGTCCGCCGCGTTGTCGGGTTTGACGCTGCCGCCGTAGAGGATGCGGGTCGAACCCGCGATTTTAGCATCGGCCTGCGCCAGTTGGCTACGCAGGATCGAATGGACTTGCTGGGCCTTCTCCGGGCTGGCCGTTCGGCCGGTGCCGATCGCCCAGACCGGCTCGTAGGCGAGGATCACGCGCTCGAACACCTCGATGCCGCAATGTTCGATCACCTTGGCCAGTTGCCGCTGCACCACTTCGGCGGTGCGACCGGCGTCGTGTTCCTCCAGGCTCTCGCCCACGCACAGTACCGGCGTGAGCTTGTTCTCCAGTGCCTGCACCACCTTGCAGGCGATCTGGGCGTCGCTCTCATGATGGTATTGGCGACGCTCCGAATGCCCGGCCAGCACGAAACCGCAGCCGACATCCTTCAGCATCGTCGCGGAAACCTCGCCCGTGTACGCGCCTTCCTTGTGCTCGCTGCAATCCTGTGCGCCGAAGCCCAGCTTGCCGCCGCCGTGCCGCTCGATCAGCGGTTGCAGGTACGGAAACGGCGGAAACACCGCGACGTCGCAGTGCGCGGGAAAATCGTCCAGGATCGCCTGCACCAGCGCGTCGGCGCTGGCACGCGAGCCGTACATCTTCCAGTTTCCGGCCACCAGTTTGCGGCGCATGTTGTACCCGTTCATCATTCGCGGACGCGAAGGATAACGAGAGCCGTGCCGCGATGCGAACACCCGACGACCACACCCCGCGCGCCCTCGTCACGGGTGCATCCGCCGGCATCGGCGCGGCGTTCGCACGCGAACTGGCCGTGCGCGGCTGCGATCTGGTGCTGACCGCGCGCCGCGAAGATCGGTTGCAGGCGCTCGCGAACGAATTGCGCATGAAATACGACGTGGACGCGCAGGTGCTGACGGCCGACCTGGCGCAACCGGGCGCATGCGAAGGAATCGCCGGTGAGATCGCACGGCGCGGCTTGCGCATCGACATCCTGGTCAACAACGCGGGTTACGGCGTTCCGGGAGGTTTCACCGACAGCGAGTGGCGCACCCACGAGGACTTCATCCGCGTGCTGATGATCGCGCCCACCGAATTGAGCCACCGCCTGCTCCCCGCGATGCGCGAGCGCGGTTACGGCCGCATCGTCAACGTGGCGTCCCTGGCGGGTCTGGTGCCGGGCACCCCCGGCCACACGCTGTACGCGGCGGCCAAGTCATACCTGATTTCGTTCTCGCAATCGCTTGGGCTGGAGAACCGCTCGCACGGCGTGAACGTGTGCGCGCTGTGCCCGGGCTTCACGTATTCCGAATTCCACGACGTCACCGGCGCGCGCGAGAAGGTCTCGAAAATGCCGGGCTGGATGTGGATGGATGCCGATCGCGTCGTGCGCGAAGGCCTGGACGCGGTGGAGCGTGGCGCGATCGTGTACGTGCCGGGACGCGTGAACCGCACGATCAGACGCCTGTTCAAGCTGCTTCCGGATCGCGTCGGACTGAAGTTGATCGCACGCAGGGCAAGGCACTTCCGGGTCGAGAAATAGCTTCGTTGCCGCCATTCCGGGGCCGCGCGCAGCGCCGAACCACGGAGCTCCTGGCCATGCATGGCGCTCCTGGCACGCAGGCGGCCAAGGGCAGATTCCGGGTTCATCGCCGATGGAGCCGGCGACGCCCCGGAATGACGGAGGTTATGGCTGCAACCAAAGAGAGCCACTTCAGCGAATAGCGGTAAAGACGTCCTCACCAAAACTCCGCAACTGCGGCGCAGCGGCGTAGCCCAGGTGCGGCAAGCCGTAGACATCTTCCATGCTGCGCAGGAACGAGTAGTGGTTGTACGGCACGTTCGATACCGTGCCCGGCGTGATGAAGGGAGAAATCAGCACTGCGCCGATGCGACCGCCACCGGGACCGAACTGGCCCGGTTGCGGCCCACCCGGCAACCCTTGCTCGCCACAGCAGGCCGCGCCATCGGTGCCCTCGTCGAACGTGATCACCAGCAGGCCGTCCCGCTTGAACGCGGGCGAGGCGAGGATGCGCGGCACCCACTCGCGCAGGAACTTGTCGGCTGAAACCAGGCCGCCCGGCTCGCCGTTCCTGCACGGTGCGTCGTGGCCGTCGTGGCACAGGCTGGGCGTGATGAAGGCAAAATTCGGCGTGCTCGCGACCTCACGCAAGTCGTCCTCGAGTGCATCGAGGTTCACCACGTGCGCCGCGCAGCGCGCGTGGTCGTCGATGATCGAGTGGAAGTACACGAACGGATCGTGCTTGTCGGCGTACTGGTCCTTCGGCGTGGCGTGGTTGGTCACGTCCACGGCGCCGATCGGAACATGGCCGCACGCAGCAGCCTCGCGCGCGGGATCCGCACCCATGTCTTCCATGTAACCCTTCCACGTGTAACCCGCCGCGTCCAGCTGGTCGGCGAGTGTCTTCACTTCGGCCGGATACACGCAACCTGCGCCGATCGCCTGTCCGCTCGCATCCAGTCCGGGACGCGTGCGCACGAAGTCGCTGAACACGTGGCAGTCGTTCTGGGTCTCGGGATTCGGAGCCTGCCCGCTGATCATCGCAATGTAATTGTCGAGGCTGTAATGGCCGATGCCGTAATACTCAGGCAGCAGCGCGCCGAGCCTCGGCAGTTCGTGCGCCAGATACGGCGCCGGCGATTGCATGCCGAACGTGATTTCGTACGGCTCGTTTTCCAGCACGATCACGAACACGTGGCGAATGTGCGGGGGCACTCCTGCACGCGGCGCATCCTGCACGCGCGCGGCGGGGCGCGCACAGGCGGCCAACATCACCAGAGCGAGCAATGCGCACACGTTCTTCATCATAGTGAGGCCACCCATTTCGCCAGGAAGAACGCCGCGCACGCGGCGAGCCCGCCCACGACCACGGTTTGCACCGCGCCG
>DASSFA010000104.1:0-3584 GCA_035694895.1 Rhodanobacteraceae bacterium
TCTCCCGGGAGAGGGGTTGGGGTGAGGGTTCGGTATTGCCGAATTGCCGCGATCCACTCGAACCTTCTCCGGGCTCCTGCACGTCGCTTGCCAACGCACTCAACGATGCCAGCCACCGCTCCATCGCTTCCACGCGCATCAACCGCATCTGCGCGACCAGCACGCGATGTTTTTCGTGCAGAGCCTGCAGTGCGATCCCGCGCTCATCCGGCGCGCACGCGCACAAGGCCTTCAGCGCATCGGTGACACCCGACAGCGCGGATACGACCACCAGCACGCGCGCGCCTTCCGCGCGGCGCGCGGCGGCGAGCTCAAGGATCGTGCGCCAGCGCTCGGACGTGGCCACGCTGGTGCCACCGAACTTCAGCACGATCCAGGGCGCGTCAGGCGGCAGCGGCGCGGGAGCGGAAGTGGTCACGGAGGGTTCGCAGGATTTTCCCGGAAGCAAGGCGCGTCAGTTTTGCGTGACGCACCCGTAAACGCAATCGGCTATCGTTCGGAAATAGCCGATTGTCCTGAGTCCGCCCGCACCGCGACCGTATTTCGCAAGGAGCCACGATGTCCCGCCGCTATGCCGTCATCGATGTGTTCACCGCGAGGCCGTTGCAGGGCAACCCGCTGGCCGTGATGGTGGACGCCCAAGGGTTCGACGCCGAAGCCATGCAACGCTTCGCCGCGTGGACCAATCTTTCCGAAACCACCTTCCTGCTGCCGCCGGCGCGAGCCGGCGCGGATTACCGCGTGCGCATCTTCACGCCGCGCAGCGAGCTGCCGTTCGCCGGACACCCGAGCGTCGGCAGCGCGTTCGTCGCGATCGAATCGGGCATGGTGGACACGCGCAAGCGCGAACTGGTGCAGGAATGCGCGGCCGGCCTGCTGCCGGTGCGCGTGGAGGGAGACGGCGCGTCGCGGCGCATCCACGTGCGCGCGCCGGCGGCGAAGCTCGCCGATGAGGATGCGACGCTCGCGCAAACGTTGGCGGATGCGCTCGGCGCGCCAGTGCTCGAGGCGCGCAACGTCTGCAACGGGCCGTGGTGGATCGTGGCCGATCTCGGCGGGGAATCCGCCGTGCGCGCGCTGCAACCGGACATGCCCGCGGTCGCCGCGTTGACCACGCGACTCGGTGCGGTGGGCGTGTGCGTGTTCGGCCGCTCGCGTGAACCGGGTTTCGCGATGGCCGTGCGCGCGTTCTGCCCCGCCGACGGCATTCCGGAAGATCCGGTCACCGGCAGCGCCAACGCGGCCATTGCCGCCTACCTGCATGCGACCGGAAGGCTCGCCGGATTCGGCAAGCGTTATCGCGCCAGCCAGGGCCGTGAGGTCGGCCGCGATGGCGTGGTCGAGGTTGCCGTGGATGAAGAAGGCGGCGTGTGGATCGGCGGCGAGTGCGCGATGGTGGTGGGCGGCTCCGCCAATTTGTAGAAGCCTGCTTGCACGACCGCCACGCTGCTGGACAGCGCGCAAGAGACATGGCTGTCGAACGGCAAAGTCACTGGGTCCCGGCTTGCGCCGGAAAGCCGGATGGGGTTCCCGCAAGCGCGGGTGGGCATCAGGACGTCTCGACAGCACCTCCCGTGGCGTTCATGCTCGCGCAACCAACCTCCTTTTCGCGCCATGAACGCCCTCGGCAATCGAACTACCCTCGGCGGCACCCCCACCGGCGAGAATGCGCAACCCGGCGATTCCGTGACCTACGTGCGCAGCGTGGGCGTGTGGTCTGCGGTGATGGTGGTGATCGGCGGCGTGATCGGCTCGGGCATTTTCCTGACGCCGGCGGCGATCGCACGCCAGACCGGATCGGGCGCCGAGCAATTGCTGGCGTGGGTGATCGGCGGCATGGTCGCGCTGATCGGCGCGCTCTGCTACGCCGAACTCGGGGCGAGACGACCGCAGGCTGGCGGCGGCTATGTCTACCTGCGCGAATCATTCGGCCTGGTCATCGCCTTCGTGTACGGGTGGAACCTGCTGACGGTGAACCACTCCGGCTCGATCGCCGCGGTCGCGACCGTCTTCGTGCAGTACGCCGGCGCGGCGCTCGGCTACACGATCGGCAACCCGGGGCCGTACGCGGTCGGCACGATCGTGTTCCTCGCCGGGATCAACTGGTTCGGCATCCGCGCCGGGTCGCTGGCGCAGAACATCCTCACCGTGCTGAAGCTGCTGGCGATCTCGGCATTGATCGTGGTGGGACTGCTCGCACGCGGTGCGCCGGCGCCGGTGGCGCCGCCCGCGCCGATCAGCCCGTTCGCGCTCGGTGGCGCGCTGATGCCGGTGCTGTTCTCGTACGGCGGCTGGTACTTCGTCAACGACATTGCTGGCGAACTGCGCGAACCGCAACGCAATATCCCGCGCGCGCTGGTGTTCGGCATGCTCGGCGTCGCCGCGTGCTACGTGCTGGCCAACGTGGCGTACCTCGCGGTACTCGGCCACGCGGGACTCGCCGCCAGCAAGGCGCCTGCGGCGGACGTGATGCGGCACGCGCTGGGCGAAACCGGCGCGCGCGCGATCGCACTGGGCGTGGCGATCTCCACGCTCGGCTTCTGCAACATCTCGCTGATCGGCGCGGCGCGCGTGTTCCAGGTGATGGGCGCCGACGGCGTGTTCTTCCGGATGGCCGGAAAGCTGCACCCGCGCTGGCGCTCGCCGAACGTCGCGCTGCTGCTGCTCGCCTTCTGGGCCTGCGTGCTGGCGCTCACCGGCACCTTCGACCAGCTGCTGAACTACTCGACCGTCGGCGACTGGCTGGGCATGGCCGCGGTGATCGCGACGGTGTTCTGGTACCGCCGCGCGCGTTCCGGCGAAACGGCGCCGTTCCGGGTTCCCCTGTATCCGTTCCTGCCGCTGGCGTTCCTGGCGGCGGTGCTGTGGATCGTCGGAGTGACCATCTGGGATCACCCGGGCGACGCCGGGATGGGCGCGCTGATCACGGTCGGCGGCTTGCCGGTTTATTTCGTGTGGCGGCATGTGCTGGGGCGGGGGCGCAGGAACGCGTAGACACGGCCGCGAACGGCGCACGCAGTGCCTACGTTGCGAATACAATCCCGCGATGGCCCGCCTTCCGCAAACCGACCCCGGCATCGTCCCCGAGCCGATCCGCACCGGCATCGATGTTTCGATCAACGGCGAACATTACCGCCACACCGGCGACCCTGGCATGCCGCTGCTGTGGTACCTGCGCGACGTGCTGCGCCTCACCGGCAGCAAGTACGGTTGCGATGACGTGAGTTGCGGCGCATGCAGCGCGCTGGTGGACGGCAAGCTCGCGCGCGCCTGCGATCTTCCCATGCAGAAACTCGCGGGAAAGAAGATCACGACCGTCGAAGGCCTCGCGCACGCCGACGGCACCCTGCATCCGCTGCAGCAGGCGTGGGTGGACGAAGACGCGATCCTCTGCGGCTATTGCCAGCCGGGCATGCTGATGGCCGCGGCGGATCTGCTCGCGCGCAAACCCGATCCGAACGACGCGGACATTGATGGCATCAGGAATCTCTGCCGTTGCGGCAGCTACCCGCGCGTGCGTCGCGCGATCCATCGCGCAGCTTCCACGATGAAAGGCTCTCGCAAGTGAGCCGCGCGCACGACGT
>DASSFA010000105.1:0-12234 GCA_035694895.1 Rhodanobacteraceae bacterium
CTCCTCGACCTTCGGCATGCGGGAGCATCCGATCCTCGACCGCATGCGCATGCACAAGGGCGTGGATTACGCCGCGCCGATGGGCACGCCGATCTATGCGGCGGGCGATGGCGTGATCAAGTTCCGCGGCGTCAAGCATGGCTACGGCAACTTCATCATCATCCAGCACAACAAGGACATCAGCACCGCCTACGGACACATGTCGCGTTTTGCCGCCGGCGAGCATGTGGGCGATCGCGTGCGCCAGGGCCAGATCATCGGCTATGTCGGCATGACGGGCCTAGCGACCGGTCCGCACCTGCATTACGAGTTTCGCGTGGATGGCGTGCAACGCAACCCGCTTACGGTGACCCTGCCGAAACCCGAGCCGCTCTCGGGCAAGCTGATGGCGCAGTTCCGCGAGCAATATGCGCCGTTGATGGCGCGCATCCAAATGATTGACGCCCGCCGCCTGGCGGCCGCCAGCGCCAAGGGCGACGGCAGCCACAATCTCGACTGAGCCTGCGCGTGGCGCACGCCGAATCCGCACCGCTCTTCCTGGGGCTGATCTCCGGCACCAGCGTGGACGGCATCGACGTGGCGCTGGCGTCGTTCGATCCAGTCCCGCGTCTGCGCGACGCGCTGACGCATCCTTACCCGGGTGAGCTGCGCGCGCGGCTGCTGGAACTGGCGCAAGGCGATGGCGCGACCACGCTCGACGAAATCGGCGCACTGGATGCTAGGATCGCGGAGTGCTTCGCGGATGCTGCGTTGAAACTGCTCGAACGCGTGGGCATTCCGCCAGCCGGAGTCCGCGCGATTGGGTCGCATGGCCAGACCTTGCGCCATCGCCCGAACGCGAACCCGCGTTTCACCATGCAGCTCGGGGATCCGAGCCGGATCGCCGAGCGCACCGGCATCACCACCGTCGCGGATTTCCGGCGCGCCGATTTTGCCGCCGGGGGACACGGCGCGCCGCTGTTGCCGATTTTCCATGCAGCGCTGTTCGCGCGCGCGGGCGAAGAACGCGGCGTCTTGAATCTGGGTGGCATCTCCAATCTCACCGTGCTGCGCGCGGACGGCTCCGTGATCGGCTTCGATATCGGCCCGGCGAATGGATTGCTGGATGCCTGGTGCGCGCTGCACACCGGCGCATCCTTCGATTGCGACGGTGCGTTTGCCGCGCGAGGGCAGGTCGATCCTGCATTGCTGTCACGCCTGCTCGATGAGGATTACTTCCGCGCCGCGCCGCCGAAGAGCACCGGTCGCGAGCAGTTCCATCTCGACTGGCTGCGCGCGCGGCTCGGGAATGAATTGCGCAAGCCGGAAGACGTGCAGGCGACCTTGATCGAGCTGACCGCGCGCAGCGTGGCCGACGCTGTCCGTGCACACGCGAAGGAAGCGCGCGAGCTGCTGGTCTGCGGTGGCGGTACCCACAATCCGCTGCTGATGCGCGCTCTGCAAGGCGCGCTGGCGCCTCTGCCGGTGCGCAGTACCGCCCAACGCGGCGTGGATCCGGATTACGTCGAGGCCACCGCCTTCGCGTGGCTGGCGCGCGAGCGGCTTGCCGGCAGGCCGGGCAATCTGCCAGGCGTCACCGGCGCGAAAGGCCTGCGGCTGCTGGGAGGCATTTACGGCGGAGCCTAGATGCTCGCGTCACGTCCCCGGATTGCGTTTCTCCGCGGGGTCCGCTGTCGGCAACGGCGTACCGGCCGGCACATCGTCCAGCGCGCGCAAGGCTTCGTGCAGGAATGCCGCCTCTTCACGACTCCAGTCCGAGGCCGTCAGCTCGACGGTATCGGGCGCCTGCACCGGAATGGCTGGCGGCAGGAACTCGTGCAGCACCTGCGCGACCAGCGCCTCCACGCTGCACCCGCGCTTCAGCGCCACCGTACGCAGGCGCTCGAGCAACGCGTCATCGAGGTGCCATGTGATTTCGGCCATGATGATGGCCTCTCAGTGCGTCGAAGGGAAATTAGCACAAGCTCAACTTGCAGCACGTGCGCCAGGCAAGCTTTCGAATTGGTTGCGCAGGCCCAACAGCAAGAGCAATCCCGGTACCGCGCACGCCAAGGCGATACTGAAGTAGACGGGCCAACCCAACGCTTGCGCAACCCAGCCGGCAAACGGACCGAGCGCAGTACGACCGACCGCATCCAGCGCGCTGAACAAGGCAAACTGTGTTGCGGTGAACCGCTTGTCGCACATCGCCATCAACAGTGCGACGAATACGCCTGTTCCCAATCCCGACGTGAAGTTCTCGCTGGCGACGGCTGTAATCAAGGCCGCGAAGTCGTTCCAGCCCAGCGCCACTGCGAGAAAGCCGAGCACGCCCAATCCCTGCAGGACGCCGAAAACCCAAAGTGCCCGCCGCAGGCTCCATCGCTCCAGCAACAAGCCTCCGGCGAAGGCGCCAATGATGGTCGCGCTGATGCCGAACACCTTGTTCACCCAGCCGACTTCCGCCAGTCCGTAATGCGCACCACGCAGCAGGAATGTCGTGGACAGGCTGAGCGCAAACGCATTGCCCAGCTTGTACACCAGCACGAGCGCGAGCCATGTCCACGCGTGCGGTCGTGCGAGGATTTCCCTGAGCGGCTCGACGAATGCGCGAAACAACGTGGCGGGACGCGAAGCCGTCTCGCGTTCCGGCGCGAGCATCGAAGTGATCACTCCGATACCCATCAGGGCAGCCATCAGAAGGTAGGTCGCGTGCCAGCCCGCGCGTGCGGCAAACACCAAAGCGAGACCACCGGAAACCAGCATCGCCAGCCGGTAGCCGCCCACGCTGAGTGCCGAGCCCAGGCCACGATCCTGCGGCAACAACTGATCGGTGGTGTAAGCGTTGATCGCGGTGTCCTGCGTGGCCGACAGCAACACCAGGATCGATGCGAGCGCGGCGATCGCAGTGAGTGATTCGCGCGGAGAAGTTCCGGCCATCGCGATCAGCACACCAATGATTGCGACCTGCATCAGCAGCATCCAACCGCGACGGCGGCTGAGCCATGGCAGGCGGTAACGGTCCAACAGTGGTGCCCAAAGGAACTTGAACACGTATGACAGGCCGACCAGCTTCAACAGCCCGATCGTCTTCAGGCTGAGCCCCGACACCGCGCACCAGGCTTCCAGTGTGCCGCTCGACAGCGCCAGCGGCAGGCCCGAAGAAAATCCCAGCGCGGTTACTGCCGCCAGCAGACGCACGCGTTGCGGCGTACGTGGCGCGCTCGCCCCAGGGTCGCGCACTACCGCTTCAGTGCTCATCGACTGCGTAATTCACCGCAAACGGTGCGTGATCGGAAAAACGCGGACTCGCCGTCACCGCGCAGCCACGCACGCGTTCGGCCAGCGATGGCGTGACGATCTGGTAGTCGATCCGCCAACCGACGTTGTTGGCGCGCGCCGCACCGCGATTGGACCACCAGGTGTATTCGTCGGTGGCGTCCGGCCTGGCGACGCGGAACGCGTCCATCCAGCCGTGCTTCGGTGGTGGTGTGCCGTCGCCGTGCGCGTCGGCGATCATGCCATTCAGCCAGGCGCGCTCCTGCGGCAGGCAGCCGGAATTTTTCTGGTTCGAGCTCCAGTTCCTGATGTCGTTGCGCGATCGCACGATGTTCCAGTCGCCGCAGATGACGTAATCGCGGCCGCTCGCGAGCCACTGCTCGAAGATCGGCCGGATCCACTCCATCACCTTGAACTTGAACGCCTGGCGCTCCTCGCCCGAGGAACCGGACGGAACATACAACGACACCACGCTCAGGTTGCCGAAACGCGCTTCGAGGTAACGGCCCTCGTTGTCGAACGCGTCCCAGCCGAGCGTGTTGCGGATTTCGTCGGGCTCGCGCTTCGCGTAGATCGCTACGCCGCTGTAGCCCTTCTTGGTCGTGGCGTCGCAATAAAAGCAGTGATGGCCATTCGGGCGAAACATCGGGTCGCCCAGCTGGTCTTCCTGCGCCTTGGTTTCCTGCAGGCAGACGACGTCGGCATCCTGCGCGCGCAGCCAGTCGAAGAAGCCCTTGTTGGCGGCCGAGCGAATGCCGTTGGCGTTGAAGGTAATGATTTTCACGGGAAAGGAGAGACGGGAAGAGGGAGACGAGAGCGACGCGGCCAAGAGTACCTGATGGGGTCGCTTTACGCGCTCGAACAAAACACGGGAGAGCACATTCGCTATGATCCCGTCTCCCGTCTCCCGTCTCCCGTCTCCCATGCTTCTCCCCCATCAACGCGCTTTTCTCGATCTCGCCATCCAACGTGGCGTGCTGCGCTTCGGCGAGTTCACGCTCAAGTCGGGACGTTCGAGCCCGTACTTCTTCAATCTGGGCCGGATCGATTCCGGCGCGGCGCTGGCGACGGTGGGCGAGGCGTACGCCGCCGCCGCCGTGCAATCCGGTTTGCCATTCGACATGCTGTTCGGGCCGGCCTACAAGGGGATTCCACTGGCGGCCGCCTGCGCGATCTCGCTGGCGCGCGCGCGCGACCGGGACGTGCCGTGGGCCTACAACCGCAAGGAAGCGAAGGATCATGGCGAGGGCGGCGTGCTCGTCGGTGCGCCGCTGCAAGGGCGCGTGCTGATCGTGGATGACGTGATCACCGCCGGCACCGCGGTGCGCGAATCGCTCAAGATCATCCGCGACGCCGGCGCGCGGCCGGCCGGTGTGCTGGTCGCACTGGATCGCCAGGAGCGCGGCAGCGGCGCGCTCTCCGCTACCCAGGAGCTGACCGCCGAGGAAGGCGTCCCGGTCATCTCGATCGTCGGCTTGAGCGATGTGATGGAGTTCGCAGGCAGCCACCCGCAACTGGCGGGAGAACGTGAACGGATGGCCGCCTATCGCTCCCGGTACGGCGTCTGAGTGGCGAATTGGGGCGCCAAGCCCCTGATACGGCTCGCAACTTGCAAGGCATGCGGAACCCTATACTCGCGCCGTGAGTGGAGTCGACCCCATGCGCCTTGCCCTGCTATGTGCCTCGACCGTGGCCCTGCTGTGTCTCGGTACCACCGCTGCCGCCGGCGACAACACGCCGGCTTTCCACTATCGCTGGCACGACGCCCAGGGCGGGTTGCATTACAGCGACAGCATCCCGCCGGAAGCGGTACCCCTGGGCTACGACATCGTGGATGGCAATGGCCTGCTGGTGCGGCATGTGGACCGCGAGAAGACGCCCGCCGAGCGGGCCGCCGCGGAAGCCGCAGCGGCGAAGGCCGCAGCGGCGAAGCGCGCCGCCGACGCCCAGGCCCTGGCCGATCGCCAGCTGCTGGCCGCCTATCCGAATGAAGCCGAGCTGCGCGAGGCGCATCAGGCCAAGCTCGCGCAGATGCAGCAGTCCATCGATACAACCCAATCCAACCTGCGCAACCAGGAACAGAATCTCACCGAGCTGCTGGCGCATGCGGCGGACCTGGAGCGCAGCGGCAAGCCCGTGCCTCCGGAGCTGCGCAAGCGGCTGGCAGACCAGCGCGAGAGCGTGGCCGACGAACGCAACGAGGTGGCTCGCCTGCAGAGCGAGCGCCAGGACATGGCAAAACAGCTGGATGCGGAGTTGCAGCGTTATCGCATGCTGAGCGCGAAATCGCAGGCCAACGCGAGCAATTGACCGAGGCCGATCAGCCTTCTGATGCCGCAAGCGCGGCGGCTTCAAGCCGCGCCGACGCGCTGTTGCTCGATATATCCGGAAAGTGCCCGCAGCGAACCGAAAATGCGGCGATTGTCCGGGTTATCCGAGCGCAGCTGGAAACCGTAACGCTTGGAAATCGCCAGCGACAGCTCCAGCGCATCGATCGAATCCAGGCCGAGCTCGCCACCGAACAGCGGCGCCTCCGGCGCGATCTGGTCGGCCGATATGCCCTCGAGGTTCAGATTGGCGACGATGAGTTCGGCGAGTTCGCGTTCGGCGGCGGTCTGTTCGGTCATGGTGTTTCAAGTTGCGCGCCGCCCTCGGCGGCAGCCGCGCAGTGTACCATAGCGGGCTTTTGACGGACTTTCGCCACGATGTTTCGCCTCGCCGTTTTTTCGCACGGATGGCCCCGATGAGCGCGTCTCCGCTTGCCCGGCTGACCGTGCGCTACTGTGCTGCGGAAAACGTCCCGGTCGATGCCCTGGCGCTGCTGGACTTCGGTTCCAAGATGACGAGCGCCGATCCCCGCTGCCTGAGCGTACCGCTGCGGCCGATCGGAACCGCGCCGCCGCGGGAGTGCTGGCAGGTCGAGTCCACCGTGACTCATGGACGGCAGGATGCACTTCGCTGGTCGGCCGGTGGCGGCTGGCTGTTCGTCGCGCTGGAGTTGGACGAAGCGGAATTCGGGGGCATCGAAGCCGCGGCCGGGCAAGCCTATCGGCGACTCTGCGGATTCGTCGCCGAACGTGAAGAGCGCCATCTGTTGCGCATCTGGAATTACCTGCACGCGATCAACGAAGGCGAAGGAGACAACGAGCGCTATCGGCGCTTCTGCATCGGACGCGCCCGCGGGCTCGCGGCGCACGGCATCGAGCGCTATCCCGCCGCCACTGCCATCGGCCACCACCGCGCAGGCCTGCTGCAGGTCTACGCCCTGTGCGCCACGCAACCGGGCGAGGCTCTGGAGAATCCGCGCCAGGTCAGTGCCTGGCGGTATCCGCGCGAATACGGCCCGACCCCACCCAGCTTCGCTCGCGCAATGAAGCTGCCCGGCGGCGGCCTGGCGATTTCGGGGACGGCCGCGGTGGTGGGACACGCGTCCCATCATGATCGCGATCTGCAGGCGCAGGTCGCCGAGACCTGCGTCAATCTGCGTGCGCTGCTGGACATCGCATCGCTGGCGGATTTCGACGCGACCTCGCCGCTGAAGATCTATCTGCGCCAGCCGGAAGATGCGCAAATCGTGCAAACCGCGCTCGATCGGCACCTGGATGCGAACGTGCCGCGAATGATCCTGCACGGCGACATCTGCCGCCGCGAGTTGCTGGTGGAAATAGACGGCTGGCGCTTCGCGCAATAGCTAGGCGGCTCGCCGGATCACGACTTCTTGGGCCTCTGCCACCCCGGCAGCGTGACCTGCCGCGCGCGCGCGACGGTGAGTTCGCCCGCCGGCGCATCGTTGCTGATCGTGGAGCCGGCGCCGATGGTGGCGTCTGCCCCCACCGTGACCGGCGCGACCAGCGCGGTGTTGGAGCCGATGAAGGCGCCGTCCTCGATGCGGGTGACGTGCTTGCGCACGCCGTCGTAATTGCAGGTGATGGTGCCGGCGCCGATGTTGACGTGCGCGCCGATCATGGCATCGCCGAGATAGGTGAGGTGATTGGCCTTGGAACCTTCGCCCAGCCGGGCCTGCTTGATCTCGACGAAGTTGCCGACGTGCGCACCGGCATCCAGTTCGGTGCCGGGGCGCAGCCGCGCGAACGGGCCGATGCGGCACGCGCCGTGCGTGGTAACGCCATCCAGATCGCAATGCGCGAGCACCTCCGTTCCGGCGGCGAGGCAGACATTGCGCAACCGGCAGAACGGGCCGATTTTCACGCCGTCGCCCAACGTGACCTCGCCTTCGAGGATCACGTCGACGTCGATCTCGACGTCGTGGCCGTGGCTGATGTGACCGCGCGGATCGAAGCGCGCGGGATCGTTGACGCGCAAGCCCGCGATCGCCAGCTCACGAGTGCGCCGCTCACGCAGGTAACGCTCCAGTTGCGCCAGTTGCCAGGCGTCGTTGGCGCCGAAGGCCTCGACCGGATCGTCGGTAATCACCACCTGCGCGGGATGTTCCTCTTCCGCGGCCTGCGCAAAGATATCGGTGAGATAGAACTCGCGTTGCGCGTTGTCGTCGGACAGGTTGCTCACCCAAACACGCAGGCGTTCCGCATCCGCTGCGAGCACGCCGGTATTCACCGTGCGGATCATCCGCTGCTCGGCATCGGCATCGCGCTCCTCGATGACGGCACGCACCCGGCCCAGGCCGTCGCGCAGCACGCGGCCGTAGCCGGAAGGATCCGCCAGATCCGCCGTGAGCAGTGCCAGCAGCGCCTCCGTGCCCACCAGGGCGCGCAGCGTGTTCGCACGCAGCAACGGCACGTCGCCGTACAGCACCAGCACGCGCGCGCGCTCGGGCACGTCCGCCAACGCAAGCCGCACCGCATCGCCGGTGCCACGCTGCTTGGGCTGATGCACCCACACCACGTCGCGCGCGTCGGCAAAGGCGGCGCGCACCTGTTCGCCGCCATGGCCGTACACCACATGGATGGCATCCGGTCGCAATTGGCGTGCGGTTTCCAGTACATGCGCCAGCAGCGGGCGACCGGCGAGCGGCAGCAGCACTTTCGGTAGCGCCGATTTCATGCGCTTGCCCTCGCCCGCCGCGAGGATGATCACGTGCAGCGATTGGCTCATGCCGGTCTCCCCAGAGGTCGCGCAAACATACCCGATTGCCGCACGGGGTGGTATGCAAACCGCGTGAAAGACTGCGGATACGAACAAAAACGCCGGCGCGAGCCGGCGTTGATGCATGCGGATCGGGGCCGCTCAGTGCTGGAGGTTCTTGCGGAGGCGTTCCAGCGCCTGCAATTGCGCGGCGGCCTGGGCGAGCTGCTGCTGCGCCTCGGCCACGGTCTTGGCATCGCCGCGGTTGGCGAGCACGCGCTCGGCTTCTTCCTTGGCGCGCTTGGCGGAAGCCTCGTCAATGTCGCGCGCACGCAGTGCCGTGTCGGCCAGCACCGTCACCACGCTCGGCTGTACCTCCAGGATGCCGCCGGAGACGTAATACGGATGGCGCTCGCCCTTGTCGTCGATCACCTCGACCGCGCCGGGCTTCAGCAAGGTGATCAGCGGCGCATGCCGCGGCGCGATGCCGAGCTCGCCGCTGATGCCGGTGGCGATGACCATGCTGACCTCGCCATGGAAGATCTCGGCTTCGGCGCTGACGATGTCGCAACGGATGGTGCTCATGTTCACTCCGGGAGACGAGAGGCGGGAGAGGGGAGACGATGAAAGCAGCGCTGCGGAGCCATGCTCTTCGTCTCCCGTTTCCCGTTTCCCGTCTAACTGTACTTACGCCGCCTTCTTCTGGTCCGCCGCGGCCATCGCTTCGCCCTTCTTGATGGCCTCGTCGATGCCACCGACCATGTAGAACGCCTGCTCGGGCAGGTGATCCACTTCGCCGTCGACGATCATCTTGAACGCGCGGATGGTTTCCTTCAGCGGCACGTACTTGCCGGGCGAGCCGGTGAACACTTCCGCCACGTGGAACGGCTGCGAGAAGAAGCGCTCGCACTTGCGCGCGCGGTACACGGCCTGCTTGTCCTCTTCGCTCAGCTCGTCCATGCCGAGGATCGCGATGATGTCCTTCAGTTCCTTGTAGCGCTGCAGCGTGCCCTGCACCTTGCGCGCGACATCGTAGTGCTCCTGGCCGATCACGTTGGGATCGAGCTGGCGCGAGGTCGAATCCAGCGGATCCACGGCCGGATAGATGCCGAGCGCGGCGATGTTGCGCGAGAGCACCACGGTCGCGTCCAGGTGCGCGAAAGTGGTCGCCGGCGACGGATCGGTCAGGTCGTCCGCCGGCACGTAAACCGCCTGGATCGAGGTGATCGAACCGGTCTTGGTGGAGGTGATGCGCTCCTGCAGGCGGCCCATTTCGTCCGCCAGCGTCGGCTGGTAGCCCACCGCGGAGGGCATGCGGCCCAGCAGCGCGGATACCTCGGTGCCGGCCAGCGTGTAGCGATAGATGTTGTCAATGAACAGCAGCACGTCGCGGCCCTTGCCGGACGCATCCTTCTCGTCGCGGAAGTACTCGGCCATGGTGAGGCCGGTCAGCGCCACGCGCAGGCGGTTGCCCGGCGGCTCGTTCATCTGGCCGTACACCATCGCCACCTTCGACTGCGTCGGATCTTCCAGCTTGACGACGCCCGCTTCGATCATCTCGTGATAGAAGTCGTTGCCTTCGCGGGTGCGCTCGCCCACGCCGGCGAACACCGACAGACCAGCGTGCTGGGTGGCGATGTTGTTGATCAGCTCCAGCATGGTCACGGTCTTGCCCACGCCCGCGCCGCCGAACAGGCCGACCTTGCCGCCCTTGGCGAACGGGCACATCAGGTCGATCACCTTGATGCCGGTTTCCAGCAGTTCATTCGCGGCCGCCTGCTCGTCGTAGGCCGGCGCTTCGCGATGGATCACCCATTGGTCCTGCGCATTCACCGGGCCGCGTTCGTCGATCGGCTCGCCGAGCACGTTCATGATGCGACCGAGCGTGGCCTTGCCGACCGGGACCTTGATCGCCGCGCCGGTGTTGTCCACCACGAGGTTGCGCTTCAGGCCGTCGGTGGAGCCGAGCGCGATGGTGCGCACCACGCCGTCGCCGAGCTGCTGCTGCACCTCGAGCGTGACCTGCGTGCCCTGCACCTTCAGCGCGTCGTACACCTTCGGCACGGATTCGCGCGGAAACTCGACGTCAACGACGGCGCCGATGATCTGTACGACTTTGCCCTGGTTCATGCTCGTAACTCCAATAACTTTTCTGTGTATCTCTTGAGAGACGGGAAGAGGGAGACGGGAGACGAAAGCACCGGCTTCAACGCTTCCCCTCTCTCGTCTGCCGTCTACCGGGTTCAAACCGCCGCGGCGCCACCCACGATTTCACTGATTTCCTGCGTGATCGCCGCCTGCCGCGCCTTGTTGTAGATCAGCGTCAGCGTGTCGATCGCCTTGGTCGCGTTGTCCGACGCCGACTTCATGGCCACCATGCGCGCGGCGTGCTCGCTGGCGAGGTTCTCCAGCACGGCGTGGTAGACCAGCGCCTCGACGTAGCGCTCCAGCACGTGGCTGATCACCGGTTCCGCTTCCGGTTCGTAGATGTAATCCCAGTTGTGTTCGCGATGCACCACCGCGGTCTGCGGGCTCGGGGTTTCCGCGTCAGCTGGCGTTTCCGCGATCTGCTTCGCCGCGGCCGGCAACGGCAGCAGCGCCTCGATGCGGGGCCGTTGGGTCATCGTGTTGACGAAATCGTTGAAGCACAGGTAGACGCGATCCAGGCGTCCTTCCATGTAGGCGTCGTTCATCACCTTGATGACGCCCACCAGCTTCTCGATCTTCGGGCGATCGCCCAGGTGCGAAACGCTGGCCGACATGTTGACCTTGACGCGACGGAAGAACGCGGAGGCCTTCTGGCCGATCGCGACCACGTCCACCTCGACGCCTTTTTTCTCCCACTCGCGGATCTCGCCCAGCAGCTTGCGGAAGAGATTGGCGTTCAGGCCGCCGCACAGGCCGCGGTCGGTGGACACGATGATGTAACCGACGCGCTTGACCTCCCGCTCGCGCAACGCGGGATGGCGGAAATCCGTGGTCGCCTGCGCGATATGCGCGATCACCCGGCGCATGTGCTTCGCATACGGGCGCGAGGCGCGCATCAGGTCCTGCGCGCGACGGATCTTCGAGGCCGAGACCATTTCCAGCGCGCGCGTCACCTTGCGGGTGTTCGCGACGCTCTTGATCTTGGATCGGATTTCTCTGGCTCCAGCCATATTCTTTCGCTTTGCTCAGGTTCGGAAATGGGAAATTGGAAATGGGATCGGAAAGGCCACTCTCCATTTCCTAATAAGCCGGCGGAGCCGGCGGCCAATTTCCGCTTTCCGCTTTTACCAGCTACCCGTCTTCTTGAACTCGTCCAGCGCCGACTTGAACGTGCCTTCGATCTGCTCGTTCCAGTCGCCGGTCTCGACGATCTTGCTCATCAGCGCGCCGTGGTTGGCGGCCATGAACTGGTGCAGCGCGTGCTCGAAGGGCAAGATCTGCGCGATCGGCAGATCGTCGAGATAACCCTTCTCGGCGGCGTACAGCGAGATCGCGAGCTGCGCGATGGACAGCGGCGAATACTGCTTCTGCTTCATCAGTTCGGTCACGCGCTGGCCGCGTTCCAGCTGCGCACGCGTGGCCGCATCGAGGTCGGAGGCGAACTGCGCAAACGCCGCAAGCTCGCGGTACTGCGCGAGCGCGATGCGGATGCCGCCCGACAGCTTCTTCATGATCTTCGTCTGCGCCGCGCCACCCACGCGCGACACCGAGATGCCGGCGTTCACGGCCGGGCGGATGCCGGCGTTGAACAGGTCGGTCTCGAGGAAGATCTGGCCGTCGGTGATCGAGATCACGTTGGTCGGCACGAACGCCGAGACGTCGCCGGCCTGGGTCTCGATGATCGGCAGCGCGGTCAGCGAGCCGGTCTTGCCCTTGATGGCGCCGTTTGTGAACTTCTCGACGTAGGCTTCCGACACGCGCGCGGCGCGCTCGAGCAGGCGCGAG
>DASSFA010000106.1:0-5501 GCA_035694895.1 Rhodanobacteraceae bacterium
TGGCGCGGTCGCGGTTGGCTTGCTGCGAGCGCTCGGTCTGGCAGGCGACCACGATGCCCTAAGGAACGTGGGTGATGCGGACCGCCGATTCGGTCTTGTTGACGTGCTGGCCGCCGGCGCCGGACGAGCGATATACGTCGGTCTTCAGGTCGGCCGGGTTGATCTCGATGTCGATGTCGTCGTCCACTTCCGGCGAGACGAACACGGACGAGAAGGAGGTATGGCGGCGGTTGTCGGAGTCGAACGGCGACTTGCGCACCAGCCGGTGCACGCCGATCTCGGTCTTCAGCCAGCCGTAGGCGTAGTCGCCCTCGACGCGGAACGTGGCCGACTTGATGCCGGCGACTTCGCCCGCGCTCGCTTCCAGCAGCTCGGTTTTCCAGCCCTTGTTCTCGCACCAGCGCAGGTACATGCGCAGCAGCATCTCGGCCCAGTCCTGTGCCTCGGTGCCGCCGGCGCCGGCCTGGATGTCCACGAACGCATTGTTTGCGTCCATCTGCCCGGAGAACATGCGCTGGAATTCCAGCTTGCCGATGCGCGCGGCGAGCGCGTCCACGTCGCGCGCGATGGTCTGCACCGAGGCTTCGTCGTTTTCCGATCCGGCGAGTTCCAGCAGCTCGTCGGCGTCGTCGAGGCCGGATCCGATCTGATCCAGTCCGTCGACTACCTGCTGCAGGCGCGCGCGTTCGCGGCCCAGCTCCTGTGCGCGCTGCGGGTCGTCCCAGACGTTCGGATTCTCCAGCTCGCGGCTTACTTCCTCGAGACGCTCGCGCTTGGCCGGGTAGTCAAAGATACCCCCGTAGCGATTCGGCGCGGGCCTTGAGGTCCGCGATCTGGGCGTGGATCGGATTGGTCTCGAGCATGGCCGTGGGTCGCGCGAAAAAGATCGGTGATGTTAGCAAAGCCGCGACGCTGCCGCATCGCGCTGCAACACCGATCCCGCGACTCAGGCCTTGAGCCGCTTCACCCAGTCCGCGAAGCGGTCGACGAAACCCCGCAGGAACTCACGCGTGCTGTCCACCGTGACCGTGCCGTCCGCGGCGAACAGGCCTTCCTTGTACTGGATGAAGGATTCCGGCTGCTGCAGCATCGGCATGTCGAGATAGGCGCAGATGTTACGCAGGTGCTGCTGCGCCAGCGCCGTGCCGGCCGAACTCATGGAGGTGCCGATCACCGCGCCCGGCTTGCCGGCGAAGGCGCTGTGACCATAAGGCCGCGAGGCGATATCGATCGCGTTCTTCAGAACGCCGGGGACGGAACGGTTGTATTCCGGCGTCACGAACAGCACGCCGTCGGCGCCCCGGATCTGCTCCTTCATTTCCTTCGCAGCAGGTGGGTAATCCTGCTCGTTGTCCTGGTTGTAGAGTTGCAGGTCGCCGATGTTGATGTACTCGAACGCGAGCCTGTCTCGCGCGAGCCTCTCCAGCGCGTGCGCCAGTTGCTTGTTGAAAGAGCCCTTGCGCAGGCTGCCGACCAGCACGGCAATTTTCAGGGTGGCCATGTCGAATTCCTTTCCAAACCGCTGATCCCACCATCTTCCGCGCGGCGGCGGCGTGAAAAAGTCCTCTCTCTCACCCATGCGGGAGAGGCCTGGTGAAGCGACGTTATTGCAAAGGGTGTGGGGCAGAATTGCCAACCGGACCTGTCGTCGGACAATGCCCGCCCCACGCGCTTCAGGGCTTGATGAACTTCAGCGTCATCCGGTCCGATTCGCCGATCGCCTTCATCTTCGCGTGCTCGGCGTCCGGCCCCGCCAGGTCCGGCGGCAGGCGATGGATGTTGATGTCCTCGGGATCCTTCGGGTTCGAGTTGATCTCCGAGGCGCCCGCCAGCCGGAAACCGGCACGCAGGCCGGCTTCGATGATGTAGTCCTCGGGAATCCGGTGCAGCTCCTTCGAACTTTGCACCGCATCCGCGAAGGGCTTCGCGCGATGATCGGTGAAGCCGAATACGCCGCCGGGCTTCAGCACCTTGTAGGCCGCCTTGAACACCGCATCCAGCGTCTGCGGGCTGTCGTTCAACCAGTCGTGCGCGTTGCGGAAGGTGAGCACCATGTCGGCCGAGTTGTCGGGACCGAGATTCACCTGCTTCGGCGGCGAGAACGGGATCACCTTGGCGACGTGACCGAACACCTTGGGATCTGCCTTCAGCTTCTGTCCGAACCTGTCCGGCCTGCCGGCACGCGGCGGCGGCGCGGCCTCGACCAGATGGCCGTTCGCATAGAGGAACGGCGCCAGGATTTCGGTGTACCAGCCGCCGCCCGGATCGAGCTCGATCACGGTCATGTCCGGCTTGATCCCGAACAACGTCAGCGTCTCGATCGGATGTCGGTACTGGTCGCGCGCCTTGTTGGCCTGCGAACGCCAACTGCCGTTCACAGCTTCCTTCAGCAACGTGGCGGTATCACCCGAAGCCGCAATCGGTCCGCTGTCCGCGGCGTAAGCGACGCTCCCGGCACTCACCGCACCGAGCAATGCGAATGCAACCACTTTCCAGCAAGTCCGCTGCAGCATGGCGAATGCTCCTGACGTGGGTACAACAGAGTATGCCGAAACGTCGCCGGGTGCGGACCCACGCAGGTTGGGATGAGTGATCTTTGCGCACCGACCTGGAAGTCCATGTGCAGCACGGCTGTGCGTTGCGGATCGAGGCGAAGGGCTTCGGACATGCGATCCTTCTCAAAGCAAACCGGCATATGCGGCGTGACCGGCGCGCAGCGCGCGCTAAAGCCCTTCGGAAATCCAGCGCCTTCCCTCTTCCAGCGCGGACAGGTGGAACAGCCTGAATTCGCATGGCAGCACGACGCCGGCCGTGGGCGCCAAGGCGCGAAGCCATCCGGTGTCGGTCACCAGCGCGATCCGTTCCCAGCCGCGCCAGTGGCGCAGGCCGAGCATGAGGTCCTGCCACGCGGCACCGAATTCGAAACCGCGAAAATCGCTGCCCATCAGCCAGAGCACGCGCAGCTTGGGACGATTCGCAAACGCGGCCTCGATACGCGGCGTCTTGATGGCGCGGTATTCGGCGGAGGTCACACGATCGCGCGCGATGAAGCCGAGCACACCACCGGGCAGGTCTTGCATCACTTCGATCATGCGGACTCCCTGTCCAAAATGCCGACTCATCCGTTCGCGCCGAGCGTAGCGGGCAACGCGAGCGGAGTCGAAGCGTCGCCCTTCGACTCCGGCCCCATCTTCCAGGACGGGACCTGCGCTCAGGGCGAACGGCTCAATGCCTGATGAAGTCGCTCGCGACTAGTCCAGATACTTCTTCATCCAGCTGATCCAGCGCCGGTACACGTCCGTCGTGCGCACGATGTCGTGCGGGAAGTGCGAATCGGCCGGATAAGCGTAGAACTCCACCGGCACGCCGGCGTCGCGCAGTGCGTGGAACCATTCGTAGGAATTGATCAGCGGCACGTTGGGGTCGCCCACGTCGCCCATGATCAGCGTCGGCACTTTGACGTTCTGCGCATACGCGATCGGCGACTGCTCGCGCCAGATGTCGTGGTACTTCGCCGTCCACGGCGAGCCGCCGAAGAAATACACGTCGCCGGTCTGGTAGTACGACACCGTGTAGTCCATCACCCAGTCGGTCAGCGCCGCGCCCGCGACCGCCGCCTTCCAGTTGTCGTAATGGCCGGTGAGCCAGGTCGTCATGTAGCCGCCGTAGGACCAGCCGGACACGCCGATCCGGCTCGTGTCCACGATGCCGAGCTTCTCGACCGCGGCCAGGCCCGCCATCACGTCCTTGCCTGGACCTTCGCCGGTGTCGCGGAAAATCGCGTGCTGGTACTTGTCGCCGAGATTGGTGCTGCCACGATAGTTCGGCTGGAACACCAGGAAGCCGTTCGCCGCGAACAACTGGATCAGGGGCGAAAAGCGAAGGACGGATGACGCTTCCGGGCCGCCGTGGATCACCAACACCAGCGGATATTTCCTGCCCGCCTTGTAATCCACGGGATAAGTCAGCACGCCGTCTTCGTCGAAGCCGCCCGCGCTCTTCCACTCGACGGTCTCGCTGCGGCCCAGCTTCAGCTGGTCCACGAAGGCGTTGAGGTCGGTGAGCCGCCGAGGCTTTCCGCTGGACGAATCGAGCACGTACAACTCGTCCGGGTGATCCGCCGTGGTGGCGATGAACGCGACGCGTCCGTTGTTCGCGACGCTCAGTTCCGGATTGACCTGCACGTCGCCGAGACCGAGCTCGCGCGCCACACCGTCCAGCGGCTGCACCCACAGGGTCGCGTGAGTTCCCTTGCTGCCGGCCAGCAGCAGTGCCCTGCCGCCGGGCAACCATTCGTAAGTATCGATGTTGCGCGCCAGCGCGGCGGTGACGTCATCCGGATCGCCCTGTCCGTTGCTCACGTACACGGCGTTGCCGTTGTTCTGGTCACCGTTGCGCGGGCGCATGAACGCGTACGCCCCGCCTTTCGGCGCGAACTTCAGGTCCCCCGAACCTTGGGCGACCACCAGCGCACGCGGCTTGCCCCCGTTCGCGTCCACCTCGTCGATCACGGACTGGAACGACGGCCCCCACCAGGGCCCGGGAAAACGCGTGAACGCAATGCCGCGCCCGTCATGCGTCCACGCCGGCACCGGCGCGGAATCCTGCTGGTCGGTCTGCAGGCTGAACTCGCCTTCAGTCAGCCGCTTCGGCTCGCCGCCCGCGCTCGATACCACCCACAAGTGATCAGGCGTCAACGCGGCGCGCGCGAGGAAATTGTTGTCGGTGACCTGGAAAGCATCGTCGTGCTCCTTGATCGCCTTCGCGTTCTTTGCCTCATCTGCGGTGATGAACGCGATGCGGCTGCCGTCCGGACTCCACGAGAATTCGTCCACGCCCTGTTTGGCGTGCGTGATGCGCACCGGATCGCCGCCATCCATCGGCATCACGAAAATCTGCGCCTTCCTGTCGTCATCGCCCGTGCCGGAATCATCGTCCTTGGCATCGGAGCCGTCCTGAGCACCATTGTCGTCTGCGAGGAATGCCAGCCGCGTGCCGTCCGGAGACCAGTGCAGCGAACCCAGTCCGCTGCGCTTCCAGGTCAACGTCCGCTTCGCGCCGGTGGCGACGTCCACCAGGTCGATTTCCTGCCGACGCTTGTCGGCCTTCCAGTCCGGCGTCGAGACGATCACTGCGATCTTCGTGCCGTCCGGGGAAATCTGCGGATCGCTCAGGGAAGCGAGCTTGCGCAGGTCTTCCAGTGAGAAGTACGCGCAGGATTGCGCGCTTTTCGACTGCTGCGCACAGGAAGTGCGCAATGGTTCCGGCGCATTGCCGTTCGCGGCATCGGCAATGCCGAATGAGACGCAGCCGAGCAAGGCGACGGTGCACAGGACCAGTGGTTTGCGGACGAGCATGGGAACCTCTGAAGAAGCGTCGCGAGCGAAGGCAGGTTGCGCGTCGCCGGAGCGCAAGAAGCGGAGTGTACACGTGAGTACATGAGCATTCCGAGCGCCGCTGGCGCGCAAGATGCCGAGCGCAGCAGCTTATTCAGAGGTTTC
>DASSFA010000107.1:0-15272 GCA_035694895.1 Rhodanobacteraceae bacterium
AGGGCATCGGGTTGGGAGCCGTGGAGCAGGCCGAGCGACACGCCGGCGTACGAAGGATGGAACAGCGAGCCCTGGCCTTCGATGAGATCCCAGCCGCCGTCTTCGCGCGCCGGCGACAGCGTCTCGACCGCGCCGGAAATGAAATCGGCGATCACCGCATCCACCGAGATGCCGCCGCCGGCGACGAAAATGCCGGTCTGGCCGGTGGCGCGGAAATCCGCAGCGAGGCCGCGCCGGTGCATGCTGCGCTCGATGGCGAGCGTGGTGTACATCTTGCCGACCGAGCAATCGGTGCCGACCGTGAGCAGCCGCCGACCCGGCCGCTTGCGGCCGTTGCCGACGGGCAGCTTGCCGGTGAATTCGCGTGCGTCGAACAACACCCGGCCATTGCGTCGCGCCGCGGCCACGATGTCGGCGTTCTCGCGCAGCTTCTGGTGAAGGCCGGAGACCACGTTGAGGCCGGCGTCCAGCGCGGCGACGATGTCGGCGACGGTCTCGCGCGCCATCACGCCGCCGGCGTTGGCGGTGCCGATCACCATGGTGTTCGCGCCCGCGGCCCTGGCCTGCGCCGGTTTCATGTCCGGCAACCCGAGCGTCAGGTCGCAGTCGGGGTGGCGAAGCTGGCCGATGCACCATTCTGGCCGCCAGAAGGCGAGCCCGCGGGCGGTCTTTATGGCCAGGTCGTCGGCGGCCTTGCCCAGGTAAAGAAGGTAGGGCGGACCCCACCGGCCGTGGCCGGCCGCTTCATCGTGGTCGAACATGAAATCCCCGCGCAACTGAATCCGTTCAGCGAAAAACGCCGGAGGAGCATAACCATTGGCAGGCATCAGCCACCAATGAAAAGACGGGTACAAGGCATAACTCAGGGTTGTGGGGGTCTTTTCCGGGCCGTCCGGCGGACCGCTTCGGGAAGCGTGTTTGCCTGATGGCCGCAACCTGTGCTGGACTCAGCGGCGCGAAAAGGTGGGGAGGCGACATGCGCCTGCGATACATCGAACTCTTTCATGCCGTCCTGACCACCGGCAGCATCACCGGTGCGGCCAAGTTGCTGGACATCTCGCAACCGGCCGCCAGCAAGGCCCTGCAGCATGCCGAAGACAAGCTCGGCTTCGCCCTGTTCAGCCGGGTGCGCGGGCGCCTGCAGCCGACCCAGCAGGCGCTGCTGTTGCGCGACCGTATCGAGAAGATCATCCAGGACGTGAACGAGCTGCAGCGGCTCACGACGAACATGGGCCAGCCGGGGAATTGTCCGCTCCGGGTCACCTGCACGCCGACTTTGGCGCTGGCCCTGCTGCCCACGGCGACCGTGCTGTTGCGCAAATCGTTTCCGGACGTGACGGTCGAACTGTCCACGCAGCATTCGGCGGCGATGTGCGAATCGCTGACCCTGCGCGAGACCGATATCGGCCTCACGCTGCAGGACACCGGTCATCAAATCCTCCGCCAGCGGGTGCTCTGCCGGGGGCCGGTCATGGTGATCGCGCCGCCGGCCTGGTGGCCCGAGTCGGAATTGGCGCAGCCGCTGCCGATCGGCGCGCTGGCGAATCAGGCCATGATCGGCATCACGGTGCGCGATGCCCTGGGCAACATGCTGCAGAGTCACCTCGCGAAAGTGGAGCCCGCACCGCACATCGCCGTCTCGGTGCAGACCTATCAGTTGGCGCACTCGCTCGTCGCGAAAGGCGAAGGGTTGGCGCTGGTGGATCCCTTCACCGCGCGTTGCGGCGATGCGAAGAGCGTGCAGAGGCGCCCGCTGAAGCCGCACCTGGATGTCGTGCTGTATGCGATGCATCGTCCGGACAATCCCCTGAACCCGGTGCAGAAGCGCTTCCTCGATCTGGTCAGGCAGCTCGCGCAGCGGATGCTCACGCAGCGTTAGGCGCGAGCCGTTCGAGGACGGCATGCCCAGAACGTAGGGTTATGCCAGGTGCCGGTCTTTTCATTGGTGATCCCCGGTGGGCAACGCTTATGCTCGGCGCGGCGCCCGTGGAGCACGAAGGTGCGGGTAGTGCGTGTGCGCCGAATGGGAGACTCCGATGAAATCCTTCCGCAGACTGCTGCCGTGCGCCGCGATTGCCATCGTCGCGAGCGCCTTTGCTTCCGGCGCTCCCGTCGCCGGTTTCCCGCCCGCGTTGCAGCCGGCCGATCTGGTGCTGCGCGACGCGACCATCGCGACGCTCGATCCGCTGCAGCCGCAGGCGCAGGCGATCGCGATCCGCGACGGCAGGATCCAGGCGGTCGGCAGCGACGACGAGATGGCGCGCTATGTCGGCAAACAGACGAAAATGCTGGACCTGCACGGCGCATTCGTGACGCCCGGATTCATCGAAGGCCACGGGCACCTGATGCAGACCGGCGAATCGCTGATGCAGATCAATGTCGGCAAGGCGGCGAACTGGGACGAAGTGGTCGCGATGGTGAAAGCGGCCGTTGCCAAGTCCAGGCCCGGCGAGTGGATCGTCGGCTTCGGCTGGCTGGAGAGCAAATGGAACCGCGTGCCGCAGCCGAATCTGAATGGGTTGCCGTTGCCGGCAAGCCTGGATGCCGCGTCGCCGGACAATCCGGTGTTGCTGACCACCGCGAGTTACCACGGGCTTTATGCGAATGCGCTCGCGCTGAAACTCGCCGGCATCACCGACAGCACGCCCGATCCGGTGGGCGGAACGATCGTGCGCGACGCGCAGGGGCACGCGATCGGCATGCTGAAGGACACCGCGGGCGACCCGGTGTATGCCGCGTACCAGAGCTATCTGGCGCATTTGCCGGCCGCCGAGCAGGAAGCGCGCCATGAAAGGGAATTGCAACTCGCGGTGCAGAACGAGATCAGCAAGGGCATCACCACCTTCGTGGACCAGGGCGACGATTTCAAAACGATCGACTGGTTGAAGAAGCAGGCCGAAAAGGGTCTGCCGTTGCGCCTGTACGTCTACGTGGACGGCGAGTCCGTCGCGGACCTGGACAAGCATCTTTCGGAATACCGCATCATCGGCGCGGCGGACAACCACTTCACCGTGCGTGGCGTCGGCGAGACCGTTTCCGACGGCGCGCTCGGCACGCGCAGCGCCTGGTTCCTGAAGCCCTACAGCGATGCACCCGGCATCACCGGCAAGAACGTCACGCCGATGGGTGAGCTGGAGCAGATCGCGAAGATCGCGGCGCGCGACGGCTTCCAGGTGGCCATCCACGCCATCGGCGATCGCGCCAACCGCGAACTGCTGGACATGTACCAGGGAATTTTCGCCGAAGATCCGGCGGCGCACGCGCTGCGCTGGCGCATCGAGCACGCGCAGCACCTGAATCCTGCAGACATCCCGCGCTTCGCCGAACTGGGCGTGATCGCTTCCATGCAATCCATCCATGCATGCTCGGACGCGCCGATGGTGGTGCCGCGGCTCGGCGAGCAGCGCGCGGAAGAGGGCGCGTACGTCTGGCAGAAGCTGATCCGGAGCGGCGCGATCGTGCTGGACGGCACCGACACGCCGGTCGAGGACACCAACCCGATCCCGAATTTCTACTGCGGCGTGACGCGTGCCTACGACCACGGCCGGAAGGCATTCTTTCCCGCGCAGGCCAAGACGCCCATCGAAGAACTGCGTTCCTACACATGGAACAACGCCTACGCGATTTTCGAGGAACACGAACTGGGTTCGCTCACGCCCGGCAAGCTCGCCGACCTCGACGTTTTTTCCGGCGACCTGCTGACCTTGCCGCCTGCCGACATCCTGCGCACCCGCGTGCTGTACACCATTGTCGGCGGCAAGGTCGTCTACCAGCGTCCCGGGGCGGAGAAATGGCGCAAGGGCCAGTTGTTCGATCCCATGCCGGAATTCGATCACGCCGAATGAAGCACTTTGCCTCTCGTGGCGGAAGCTGCAATGGAACCGCCGAAGAACCGTCGCGAGCGAAGGCGACGTGTCGTCATGAATCGGGCGTGACGCCGGAGGGCAGCAAGCGGAGCGTGCACGTCAGTACGTGAGCATTGCGAGCACCGCCGGCGCGCGGCTGGAGTTGCCGTCCATGGCCAAGAACTCCGTGGCCGAGCGCAACAGGTTATTCAGGGGTTTCCATGCGGGTACTGGTTTTAGGCAGCGGCGTGATCGGGGTGAGCAGCGCGTGGTACCTGGCGCGCGCGGGCTTCGATGTGACCGTGGTGGATCGCGAGGCAGGGCCCGGGCGCGAAACCAGCTTCGCCAACGCTGGCCAGATCTCGCCCGGCTATGCGTCGCCCTGGGCGGCGCCCGGCGTGCCGCTGAAGGCGTTGAAATGGTTGTTCACGACGCATTCGCCGCTGGTGATCAAGCCGGGGCTCGATCCGCGCCAGTACCTCTGGCTGTTGCGGCTGCTGCGCAATTGCACTGCGCACCGCTACGCGATCAACAAGGCGCGCATGGTACGCCTGGCGCGATACAGCATCGCTTGCCTCGACGATTTGCGCGAGGAACTCGGACTCGACTACGAAGGCCGCCGGCACGGCACGGTGCAGCTGTTTCGCACGCAGTCGCAACTGGACGCCGCGGACCACGACATCACGGTACTCCAGCACTACGGCGTTCCGTTCGAGCTGCTCGATCGCGCGGGCATCGTGAAGGCAGAGCCGGCACTCGCGGACGTCGTAGACCAATTCACCGGTGCGCTGCGCCTGCCCGACGACCAGACCGGTGATTGCGCGCTGTTCACGCGACAGCTGGCAGAACGCGCCAAAGCCGCCGGCGTGGAGTTCCGCTTCAACAGCAGGGTCGAGGCGCTGGAAGCTTCCGGCGACCGGATTGCCGGCGCGCGCATCAACGGCAAGATCGAGCGGGCGGATCGCTACGTGCTGGCTCTCGGCAGCTACACGCCGCGGCTGCTCGCGCCATTGGGGATCCATCTTCCGGTGTATCCATTGAAAGGCTATTCGCTGACCGTGCCGATCACCGACCCGGCAATGGCCCCTTGCTCGACCGTGCTCGACGAGACCTACAAGGTGGCGGTGACCCGGTTCGATCGGCGCATACGCATCGGCGGCACGGCCGAATTGTGCGGCTTCGATCTATCGAAACCGGCGCGGCGGCGAGCGACGCTGGAGAAAGTCCTCGCTGAGCTGTATCCGCGCGGCGGTGATTCGAGCCGGGGCGAGTTCTGGACGGGCTTGCGGCCGGCGACCCCGGACGGCACGCCGGTGGTCGGCGGCACACGGTTTCAGAACCTGTATCTCAATACCGGCCACGGCACGCTGGGCTGGACGATGGCGTGCGGATCGGGTCGCTATCTCGCCGACGTGATGGCCGGCGCGATGCCGCAGATCAGCGGCGAGGGCCTGGACATTTCGAGATACCGCGGACGGGGCCGTGTCCGGAATTATTTTTCGGAGTCGCCGCGCTCGATCTTGCCCACCAGGTTGTAGAGGATGCGCAGGTCGTCCGCGTCGAGGGTCTCGCCGTCGTCGCCGCGGAAATGGTTGCGGTAGGCGCGCACCGTGTCGTGCGGATCCTCCAGTGAATAGCCGATGGCGGTCAGCGCCATCCACGGATCGAAGCCCGGCGGCGGGTCGACCAGATCGGCTGTCGGATCGGGCCACAGGCCAAAGCCTGCGGCCGCGAGCGTTGCCCACGGAAACAGCGGGCCCGGATCGTTCTTGCGCGTGGGTGCGAGGTCCTCATGGCCGATGATCTGTGTGCGCGGAATGTGCCAGCGCGTGGTGAGGTCGGTGAGCAGTCGGATCAGGCTCCCGATCTGGGCCGGCGGAAAGGGCTCGTGGCCGTTGTTGTCGATCTCGATGCCGATGGAAGCGGAATTGAGATCGGTCATCGTGCCCCAGCGTCCGGGACCTGCATGCCAGGCGCGCATCCGGTCACTCACCAGTTGGTAGATATGGCCGTCGCGGCCGACCAGGTAATGTGCGCTGACCGGACCTCCGCTGTTGGCGGTGCGCAGCGTGTCCAGCGACTGCGCGACCGAATCCTGGTCGGTGAAGTGCAGCACGACCAGTTGCGGCTTGCGGATGTCGTAGTTGTTCGACGGCACCCACGTGGCGATCGGATTGCGCGGCGGCAGCGGCGCACACGCTGCCAGCAGCACCAGCATCAGGCACGCAGCGATCAGGTGAAGAACGCGCGGCACGCGCATGTTCATTCCGCAAGCACGCCGGCATCGCGCAACCGCCGGCGCAATGGATCCAGCTTGTCGCCGTAAAGCGCGCTGCGTGCGGTGTCGCGACGCATCGGCTGCCGCACCTGGGCGGCGCTGGGCAGGCTCTGCACGGTCCGCGCGGTCTTGTGGAATTCGAGGCATGCGGGATCGAACGACAGATCGCAGAACTCCAGCAATCGTCGAATCTGCGGCTCCGGCTCCGCGACCAGTGTCTCGTACTGGAGGTCGAGCACGCGAGCGGGGTACTTCTCCCGCCAGAAGCGTGTCAGGTGCAGGAAGTCGATGCAGTAATCGGCCATTTCATCGAGGTCGCAGGCAAAACCGCTTCGCTCGCTGAAGCACTGGCGGAAGCAACCGAGGCAAGTCTCCACCGGATCGCGCCGGACGACGACCACGCGTGCCGCCGGCATCATCGCCATGGCCGCGCCGACCAGATACCAGCTCACCAGGCTCTTGTCGGTGAACCGCGGCCTGGCCTTGCGCCAGCGTGCGGTGCGTTCCAGGTATTCGCGGCCGAGCCGCTGCCAGTCCTGCGCCGTCGCATCCGGCACCCACAGCGGGAATGCCGAATTGAAGCCGGCCGAACGGCGGCGTTCGGTTTCCGCATCGATGACCTGGGTCATGTCCTTGATCTCGTTCGCGCCCTCGACTTCCGGGTGCGACGCGAGGATCTGTTCGACCAGGGTCGAGCCGGAACGCGGGATGCTGACGATCAGGATGGCCTCCTCGCCAAGCCGCGCATCCAGCGGTGCCGGCATTTCTCCCGAGAACACGCGCTGGATCGCCTCGACGCGCCTGTGTTCGCCCGCAGCATCCCAGCGGACGCGCTTGCGGCGCGATGCGTTGGCGTTGCGGAACACATCGAAGGCCTGCGCGTAATCGCCCTGGTTCTCCAGTGCTTTCGCGTAGGAGAAGGCGAGCAACTCGTAGTCGCGTGGCGCGAGATCCTTGCGCGCCAGTGCGCGCTGCAGTGATGCCGCATCCGCGGCATCGAAACGCACGGCGTTGAGATTCGACAAGCCGAACCATCCTTCGGCATTGGCGGGATCGCGGCGCAGCACTTCGCGATACCCGGTGACGGCCACTTCGACCCGGCCGAGGCTGGCCTGCACGCGGGCCAGCGACAGCCTCGCCGGGACATGCGAGGGATCGAGTTCGACGGCGCGATGCAACGCAGCCACCGCGTCGTGCGAGTGCGCCTCGCGCCCGAGTGCTTCGCCCAGGTTGAACCATGCCGATGCAGACTTGGGCGCGAGCTGGCAGGCGTACCGCAGATGCATGACGGCCTCACCGACTGCGCCCTGTTCGTACAGGGCGATGCCGAGGCAGACGCGCAGGTCCGAATCCTCCGGCCACGCATCGAGGACGCGCCTGAAGCAACCGCTCGCCCTGGCGTGATCGCCGCGACGCTGGGCCACCATGCCCAGCATCCGGATGGCATCCGGTTCATCCGGCGCAAGTGCAAGCACGTTGGCCAGCGACCGCTCGGCGGCCTCCAACTGCCGTTGTTCCCACTCCCTGCGTGCCCTCGCCAGCAAACGCGAGGCGACCGGGGAAAGCGGTCGCCGGGGCTGACCTTGCACGGGTGCGGATGTCGAAGAAGAAGTCATGCCGTTGCTGGTTGGCGGAGTCGCCGCCGCAGGCTACGCCACTGTCGAACCGCCTGCAAAAAAACGCCGGGCGCGAGCCCGGCGTGGGGGAGAGTGCGCTGGCGGCACTTAAAAGTCGTAGGCAGCGGAGAACCGGACATAGCGTGGCGGCAACGTATCCTGCACCTGCCCGAAATTGGGGTTCGGGCTTCCGGTCGATCCGAAGAAGTCGTTGTAGAACACCGGCGTCTGCTGGTTGAACACGTTGAACACGGCGAGGTTGAAGTCGAGCTTGTGGTTCGCCCACGCCGGCTTGTAGTCCACGTTGATGTCCAACTGGTGGGTCCACGGCAAACGGCCCAGCGATCCCGGCGGGACCGGCACTCCGCCGCACCAGTAATAGGTGCGGGAACCATGCAGTCGGATCTGGTTCGGCCCGTATGCACCCCTGCAGAGGCGCGGCGTGCCCGAAGCCATGTACAGGTTGGCCCCGACCGTCCAGTCCGGAGTGATCGCGTAGGCTCCGTAGATCTTGAGCTGGTGCTTGCGGTCGTTGGGCAGCACGCCGTTCGACCACTGCATCCTCTCCGGGAAATCCCATGCCGTGGTGAGCGATTCGTACGATCCGCTCTGCTGGGAATACGTGCTCACCGGCCCTTCGTCGTTGCCATAGGTCTTCGAGAACACGTAGTCGAACTTGGCGAACCACTTGCCGTCCCAGACGTGCTCCAGCGACAGGTCGATCGAGTAGTAGCGGCGCTTCGGACCCATCGTGAAGCCCTGATCCGCACGCGTGAGGGTCACCGGGACGAGGCTGCCATCCGGCGCTTTCATCAGGATATTGCTGGTCTCGCCCGGATTGATCAGGATCAGGCTTTGCGCCCAGTTGGTGCAGGTCTGGGGCGTCATCCAGGTGTAGCCCTGCGCGAATCCGGCCGCGCACTCGTTCTGGATGGAGTCGTAATCGTCGATGATGCGGCTCATCCTCTGGTACGTGCCGGTCGCGCCGAACACCCAGCTGGTCCCCAGCATGTTGAACTGCTGTTGCAGGCCCAGGACGAAGTTGTCTGAAAATTCGGCCTTGATGTTCTGGGCGGCGGAGATGCGCGGGTCTTTTGCCTGGCCGTATTCACTGTCGATCGAAACGCCGGTGGCCGGGTTCTGCGGCAGGGGCGTGAAGCCGATCGGCTCGCCGGTCGCGGGATCGATTCCCGTGTAGGTGCCGTACAGGCCAGCATTGACCACCGGGGCGGCGATGGACATCGCCACCTGCTCCGGCAGGGCCAGGTAATAGCGGCCGGCATTGCCGAACACCTTCAGCGTGGAGTCCCCATGCACGTCCCAGCTGAAGCCCAGGCGCGGTGCCCATTGCGGCTTGGTCTCCCTGATATAGGGCACGCCCGAGCCGTCGTAGTTGACGAACTGGTCGTTGCGCAGGCCCAGATTCAGCAGCAGGTTGGGGGTCACCTGCCAGTTGTCCATCACGTACTGGGCGCGCTGGGCGACACGCACGGAAGCCACGTTGAGGTCCACGTGCTTCTGCACGTAGTAGCAGTGGCTCGCATCGCACTGCGTTGACGGGCCGACGTAGGGCGGGACGGTCGGGTCGCCGGCGAAGATCGGTTGGCCGGGATCGACTTGCCCGTAGATCCATTGATAGCCGGGGCCGGGATTGCCACCGCCGTCCTGCAGATCCCAGGAGTTGATGTTGTCGATGCCGACCTGGAAATCGTGGGTACGCCACTTGTAATCGAGGCTCAGGCGGTAATTCATCACCGTCTCGCGATGCCCGGGGTTGGCGATGAACGAATTGCTCTGCGAGTTGGAAACGCAACTGCTCCCCGGCGGAAGGAACGCCGGATCCTGGTAGGAACAGCTTGCGATGTGCGGCAGCGATGGATCGAAGCCCGGGTAGGCGGGCTGGTTGGTGTAGTACTCGCCGTGCATCTTTCCCAGCATCGCGTTCAGGGTCAGGCTGTCGCTGAGATATGAGGTGTAGTTGGCCACCCAGGTCCTGAAGCTGGTCTTGGTGGTCTGGTCGAGGCCGGCGAAATCGCCGGTCTTCAATGTGTTGTAGTCGAAGTTGTAATTGGCGGACCAGTGTTTGTACTGGCTCTGCACGCCGGTCACGCTCAAGACGTTGCTGTCGTTGATGTTCCAGTTCAACTTCGCGTAGAGCTTCGGCTGGTGCGTCTGGTAATCGTTGGCCAACGGACTGTCGACCGAACCGATGCTTGTGCCCTTGGTGTTGTCCTGCTCGGCCGCCAGAAAGAAGAACAGCTTGTCCTGGACGATGGGGCCGCTGACGTAGGCGTCGTAGATCGTTTCCATCGAATGATTGGCTCTGCGGTAATGCTGCAGATCGCCGGGTTGCTCGCCGGGATCCGTCGAAAGCGGATTGGCGTAGAAGTAATTGACCGGGTCGGACTGCAGGCTTGCCGGCTGCCACAGCGCGCGCACTCCGAAATGCCACTCGTTGGAACCGCTCTTGCCGATCTGGTTGATCACGCCGCCGATGGAGCGGCCATACCGGGCGTCGTAACCGCTGATGAAGGTCTGCTGCTGCTCGATGGCGCCGTACGGAAGGCTGATTCCACCCTGATTGTTGAGCAGCTCGGTGGTGTTCATGCCGTCCAGGTAGTACGCGTTCTCGGCCGTGGAGGCGCCGCCGAACACGTTGATCGGGGTGCCCAACGGGCCGCCGACCAGTTCGGGCGAGCCCATGTTGACGCCCGGCGCCAGTTTGGCGATGTCCTCGGCGGTGCGCCCCAGGGGCAGTTGCTGCAACTGCTTGGCCGTGATCGTGGTGACCTGGTTGGTGGTGGTCACGTCGATCGGTGGCGCCCTGCCCGTGACGTTGATCGCGGACAGTGTGGTCGCATTCGCGGGGGTCGTCGCCGATGCGACAAAATCCACCTCGACCGCGCCTGCGGCCGCCGGGGTGATCCCGGTTTGCGACTGGATGACCTGGCCGTTCTGTATCAGAGAAACCGTGTAGGTGCCGACCGGCAGGGTGATGGAATACTTGCCGGACGGACCCACCGTGATGGTGCGATTGAAGCCCGCGCCGCCCGTGATCTGGATGGCTTCGCCCGGGGCCACGGGGACCGTTCCGAAAATCGTGCCCGTGGTCGCCTGGGCCGACACCACGCCCGTGAAACCCATGGCGGCCGAACCGATGGCGACTGCCAGTGCCTTGCGCCGGAAGAAGACGTTGTTGCGATGCGACGTACGCCGAAACGCGCTCTTCATGATCGTGCTCCCCGATTGTTGACACTGGCGCAGTGTCTTGCCGCGGCCAGTGTTCATTGCTCGATCGCGTCAGCACCTCACGCGACCCACGGTCACTGCCGCTGCAGGCCAGCCGCATGCGGCACGCTGCCGAGCATACTCACGGGCCATTGCAGTCCACCAATGAAAAGACAGGCACCCGGCATAGCTGGGGGTTATGGCTTTCCCGCCCGCGCCGAAGCCCGGATCGTCCGGGAGCCGCTGCCCGCCGTGCGGTCGAGCGCGTCCGTCGGAACGGAAGCAGGCATCGTCCGCACCGCGTCGGAGTCTCTACACCTCCGCACCGACCATGTACGATCCGGCCATGACTGAATCGTCCGCAAGCGCACCTCGCGAACTGCCGCGCAAACTCGGCCTCGTCACCGGCATGGCGGTGGTGGTCGGCGTGATCATCGGCAGCGGGATTTTCCGGGTGCCGTCCCCGATCGCCGCGCAGGCCGGCAACCTGACCGGCATCGCGCTCGTGTGGATCCTGGGCGGCGTGGTCGCGCTGTTCGGCGCGCTTTCGATCGCCGAACTCGCGGCGATGTACCCCGCGGCCGGCGGTCCGTACGTCTACCTGCGCGAGGCGTACGGGCGCCCGCTGGCGTTCCTGTTCGGCTGGATGTGGCTGCTGACCACTCCGATCTCGTGGGCGGCGCAGAGCCTGCTGTTCGCCGAATACCTGGGCTTCTTCGTGCCGATCCCGGAATGGGTCCAGCACCTGATCGCGGCGGCGTTGATCGTGATCGTGGCAGCGGCGAATTACCGCTCGGTGAAGCTCGGCGCGGTGATCCAGAATCTTTCGACCGGCGCCAAGGTGCTCGCCATAGTGTGCCTTGCGGTGGCGATCTTCGCGCTGGCGCCGGGCGGCGAGGCGAATCCGTTGAACGCCGAACCGATGGGCGTCGCGAAGTGGTCGGGCATCGGCATCGGCCTGGTTGCCGCATTGTGGGCCTACGACGGCTGGGAGAACCTGACCACGTTGTCGGGCGAGGTGCGCAATCCGCAGCGCAACCTGCCACTGGCGCTGATCGGCGGCGTGGTCGTGGTGATGGTCGTCTATCTGCTGATCAATGCCGCCTATCTGCGCGCGCTGCCGCTGCCGCAACTGGCCACATCGAAATCCGTGGCCGCCGACGCCGCCGGCGCAGTGATGGGACGCGCAGGCGCATCGCTGGTCGGCGCGCTGGTGATGCTGTCGGTGTTCGGCACGCTCAACGGCAGCATCCTGTCCAGCCCACGCGTGTTCTTCGCGATGGCCGAGGACGGATTGTTCTTCCGCACGGTCGGCAAGGTGCATCCGAAATACGAGACGCCTTACGTCGCGATCGCCTTCATCGTGGTGATCGCGGTCATCTACGTGTTGCTGCGCGACTTCATGCAGCTCGCCGAAGGCTACGTGCTCGGTGTGTGGCCGTTCCTGGCGCTGGCGGTGATCGGCATCTTCATCCTGCGGAGGAAGCGTCCGGATTTTCCGCGCGTCTATCGCGCGATCGGCTATCCGGTGATCCCCGCGCTGTTCGTGCTGGCCACCTTCGTGGTCGTCGCCAATTCGCTGTACGCGCAGTTCTGGTCCACCTTTGCCAGCATCCTGATCACGCTTGCCGGCGTGCCCCTGTATTTCCTCTGGATCTGGTGGCAGCGGCGTGCCGGCCAGTCATTCGTGGCGACGCGGGACGGGCGGAACGGCGCGTAACCAAACCGCCAGTGCGCGTGAACCTGCGTGGCGCCCTGGACGCCCCGGACGCGCCATGCGAGTCATCGAATCATTCGGGAGGCGGAATGAAACGACTGGGTTTGCTTGTTGGCTCCCTCGCGCTGGTGGCGTCGGCATCGTGCATTGCGAAGGACAACACGAAGGCGCCCGCGGGCCCCGTCGCGTTGACGGTCAGCCTGCCCAATCCGGGACAGAAGATCCTGTATGTAGACGAGGTGATGCCGGTCAGGCCCGGTCCCTTGACGCTCTACTATCCGAAATGGATTCCCGGCGATCACTCGCCGGACGGCCCGATCGAACAGATCATGGGCCTGGAGTTCACCGCCGGCGGGCAACGCATTCCCTGGCAGCGTGACGAGCTGGATCGGTTCACCTTCCATTTGACCGTACCGGCAGGCGTGCACGAACTGGACATCCGGTTCCAGTTTCCGTCGCATGATCGGGTCACCACGAACCTGATCGATCTCACCTGGGACCATGTCGCGCTTTACCAGGCGGGTTATCCGACCCACACGCTCATCTATCAACCCACGCTCGTCATCCCGACGGACTGGCAGTACGCCAGCGCCTTGCAGACCGACAGGCGCGACGGCGAACGCATCACCTTCAAGCCCGTGCCGTTCAACACTCTGGTCGATTCACCGGTGATCGCCGGCAGGTATTTCCGGCAGATCGATCTCACCCCGCCGGACTCGACGGTGCACCGCTGGCTCGACATGGTGGGCGACGATGCGAAAGCCATTGCCATTTCCGACGCGCAGATCGCGGGCTTTCGGCATCTCATCGAACAGGCGCAGGCGCTGTTCCACTCGCATCATTACGAGAGCTATCACCTTCTGCTGACCTTGAGCGACCACACCGCGGTCGGTGGCCTGGAGCACCACCAGTCCAGCGACGACAAGGCGCGCAGCGGCTCGAAGATGTTCGCCGATCCCGACCACTTCATGCTCGACGGCTCGCTGCTGCCGCACGAATACACGCACTCGTGGAACGGCAAGTTCATGCGTCCGGCGGGCCTGTGGCAGCCCGACTTCGAGCAGCCCGAGAAACCGAAGCTGCTGTGGGTGTACGAAGGGCTGACGGTGTATCTCGGCGATGTGCTGACCGCGCGCAGCGGCCTGTGGTCGCCGGAAACCTGGCGCGACGTGGTCGCCTATCGTGCATCGGCGATGGCGCTCCGCACCGGCCGCGACTGGCGGCCGCTGATCGATACCACCATCGCCGTGGACTACGGTGCGCCCAGCGCCTGGTCCAACTGGCGCCGGGCGAACGACTTCTACCCCGAAGGCGAACTGCTCTGGTTGGCGGTCGACATGAAAATCCGCGAGCTCAGCCGCGACCGGCGTTCGATCGACGATTTCGCGAAGGCATTCTTCGACGTGGACAACGGCAGCTTCGTGACCCGCACCTACGAGTTCGATGATGTCGTCGCAGCACTCGACAAAATCCAGCCGTACGACTGGGCGAAGTTCCTGCATACCTGGGTCAACGGTACGGGCGACCAGGTTCCGCTGCTGTCCGGCATCGAGGCCAGCGGTTGGCGGCTTGTGTACACCGACCAGCCTTCCGCGTATCAGAAGGCGCTCGAAGACGTCGGCATGGGAGAACTCGAAGGCAAGGGCATCAACGCCATGCCATCGGTGGGCATGTTCCTCGAGGGCGATGGCAAGGTCGTGGACGTGCTCTGGCAAGGACCGGCTTTCAAGGCGGGACTGGCACCAGGCATGAAGCTTGTCTCCATCAACGATCGGCCGTTCAGCGCGCAGGTGCTGCACGACGCGATCGCCGGGACACAGCAAAGCAAGGCGCCTTTGCAGATACGTGCGCAAAGCGATGGGGAGGTGGGGCTGTACACGATCCATTACGACGGCGGACTGAAGTATCCGCATCTCGTTCGGGAGCAGGGCAAGACCGACTATCTGGAGCAGGTGCTTGCGCCGAAGCCGGTGGACGCGGGGTCATGAAGCAGTACAGGTGCGCGCGAAGAGGGAAAGTGACCGTTCGCGTTGAGCGTAGTGAGCGAAGCGAACGGAGTCCAAACGCCCGTTCCTGGGTTTTGTTCTTGATATTGGCGACTTCGCTGCCAGCTCTGAGTGTCGCGGCCGGCATTCCGCCCACCATCAGCGGGGACAGTTCCCTCGATGCGATCACGGGGCTGGTCACCGCCGGCCAGTTCCAGGCAGCGGACGCGCGCATCGAAGCCGCGCTGAAGCAGCCGGGATTGTCGCCGGACATGCGAACGGCGCTCGAGTTCCAGCGCGTTCGCATGCAGCGCATGCGCGACGACTTCAGCCTGACCGCGGATGAGGTCGAGGCGAAGGTGCGCAAGCAGATTCCGGACATGACGGATGCCGAATTCGCCGACTGGGATGCGCACGGCCTGTTCGAGCACATCACCATCGACGGCGAACGGATGTACTTCAAGCGCTCGCCGTCCAACCTGTTCCACCTCAGCGCCGCAGCGCGCGCGCGGCGCCAGGGCGAGTCATCGTTCGTGGGAAGCGGCCTCCCGAAACAGGTCAACGACAATTACATCGACTACGACCGTGACGTGATCCGGGAGG
>DASSFA010000108.1:0-5466 GCA_035694895.1 Rhodanobacteraceae bacterium
TGACCGACGCCAACGGCGATACGCTGCAGTTCGACCTCTACACGGATTCCGCGCGCAGCATCGTGTGGGGCAACCAGAGTTACGGGACGCCGTTGATGACGGCGCCGTTCACCCTGCCCTCGGACAGCCTGCCGCACACCGGCCCGCCCCTAACGATTTATGGGCGGGTGTTCGGGGGACAGACATCAGCCCAGCCGGGCAGCTACAGTGATTTCTTTTCGGCGGGACAGATCACCTTCACCTTTACCGCCCGCAACGGCAGCTCGACGCCGCCTTCGTGCCAGAGCACCGGCACGCTCGTGACCACTTCCGCGTCATTCACGGCCAAGGCCAACGTGACGGCGCTCTGTTCGGTGAATGCGGTCACGCTCGACTTCGGGACGCCCGGCTTGCTGACCGCAGCGGTGCCGGGCACCTCCAGCATCAGCGTGCAGTGCGCCAGCGGCGTGGCCTACAACGTGGGCCTCGACGGTGGCCTGCACAGCGGCAGCAACATCAATGCGCGCAAGATGGTGCTCGGCGCCAACTCGGTGGCTTACCAGCTCTACCGGGATCCCGGCCGCACGCAAGTCTGGGGCAATACCGTGAACACGGATACCGTATCCGGCACCGGCACCGGCAGTCCCCAGAACCTCACGGTTTACGGGCAAGTACCGGCCCAGCCCACGCCGCCGGCGGGCACCTACACGGATACCGTGGTCGTCAGCGTGACTTACTGATCGCGCTGCGCTTGCAAGGTCGCAAGTGCCGCGCCGTTCGCATCGAGCAATATCAACTGCCCATCCCGCAAGCTCGCGCGCGAGGTATCGCGCAACGCGTCGAACACGTCGTGTTCGGTCGACATCGCGCCGGGCGGCTCCATGCAGGCCATCTTGGTCGAGATCATGCCGCCGAAGTGCAGCGCGCCGTTGCTCGCCATCCACGGCCCGCCGTAACCGTTGCAGCCGGCGTGACCGGAAACATGCCCGTTGCTTTCGAATGCAAGAGTCGCTTTCACCGCGGACGGCACGTCCCGACCGCCGAGCTCGACGAAGCGCCAATGCGTTCCCGCCAGTTGCAAGGCGTCCGGGGGACGAGATGCGGGACCGCGCTGCGCAGCCGTTGCACATGCGCTCAGCACAACCGCAAGGACGAGAACGAGTGAACGCGCGCGCATGCCGGCTCTCCTGACGCCCATCGCGAGCCTAGCCACGCACGCCTGAATCCTCGCTTGGCGGCGCTACACATTGAAAGGCAATTGAGAAGAGCCCGGTTCCGCTGCATCCGGGCTACGCGATCACACGTTGAAGCGGAAGTGCAGCACGTCGCCTTCCTGCACGACGTAATCCTTGCCTTCCAGTCGCAGCTTGCCCTGCTCCTTCGCGCCGGCTTCGCCGCGATACTTGATGTAGTCGTCGTAGGCGACGGTCTCGGCGCGGATGAACCCGCGCTCGAAATCGGTGTGGATCACGCCCGCGGCCTGCGGCGCAGTGGCGCCGCGCTTCACCGTCCAGGCACGCACTTCCTTTTCGCCGGCGGTGAAGTAAGTTTGCAGGCCGAGCAACTTGTACGCCGCACGGATCACCCGATTGAGGCCGGGTTCGTCCAGACCCATGTCGTGCAGGAACACGTCACGATCGGCATCGTCCAGTTGCGACAGTTCTTCCTCGATCGCCGCGCACACCGGCACCACTTCCGCGCCTTCGCTCTCCGCGCGCTTGCGCACGGCATCCAGATGCGGATTGCCGGTGAAGCCGTCCTCGCGCACGTTGGCGATGTACATCAGCGGCTTCATCGTGAGCAGGAACAGGTCGCGCACGAGCGCCTTTTCCTCGGCGTCGAGTCCGGCACCGCGCGCGGGCTTGCCTTCGTTCAGCACCGCGGCGAGTTTTTGCAGCACCGGCCTCTTCGCCAGTGCTTCCTTGTCGTTGGCCTTGGCTGCGCGTTCGGCGCGCTGCAGAGCCTTGTCCACGGATTCCAGGTCCGCCAGCGCCAGTTCGGTATCAATCGTCTCGATGTCGGCGATCGGATCCACCTTGCCGGCGACGTGCACGATGTCGCCGTGCTCGAAGCAGCGCACCACGTGCGCGATGGCATCCACCTCGCGGATGTGCGCGAGGAACTTGTTGCCCAGACCCTCGCCCTTGGATGCGCCGGCCACCAGCCCCGCAATGTCCACGAACTCCACCGCGGTCGGGATGATCTTCTGCGGATGCACGATGTCCGCGAGTTGCTGCAGGCGCGGATCGGGCACCGGTACCACGCCGACATTCGGGTCAATGGTGCAGAACGGGAAATTCGCCGCGGCGATGCCCGCCTTGGTCAGCGCGTTGAATAGCGTGGACTTGCCGACATTGGGCAGGCCGACGATACCGCATTGAATTGCCATTGAAACTCCGGGAACAGGGGACGGGAACGGGGAACAGGTTCGTGGCGCGGCCAGATCCGCGAGATTACGTTTCCGGTTTCCCGCTTCCCGTTCCCGCTGTCTGTGTATGCAGTCGTTTCATCGCCTCGTTGAAATCGCCGGCGACGATGCGAGGCAGTTCGTCCAGCCCGCGCGCGATCGCACCGAGCATCGCTTCCTCGTCGGCTTGCGACGGTTTGCCCAGCACCCACGGCGTGACGCGGTCCTTGTGGCCGGGATGCCCGATGCCGATGCGAAGCCGATGGAAATGCCCGTGGCCGAGGTGCTCGAACAGGTCGCGCAGGCCGTTCTGGCCGCCGTGGCCGCCGTCGAACTTCAGTCGTACGGCGCCGGGCGGCAGATCCAGGTCGTCGTGCACGACCAGCATCTCCTCGGGCTCGATCTTCCAGTAGCGCAAGGCGGAAGCCACCGAGATGCCGCTCTTGTTCATGAACGTTGTCGGCTTCAGCAGCCAGACCTGCTCATTGCCGATGCGCGCACGCGCGGTTTCGCCGTGCAGCTTGTTTTCGAAACCGAAGCGCACGCCCTCGCCCGCCGCCAGCGCATCCACGAACCAGAACCCGGCATTGTGCCGGGTGCGCAGATGTTCGGCGCCGGGATTGCCGAGACCGACGATGAGGCGGATGGCCATAAAGCGGGAGACGAGAGACGGGAGAGGGGAGACGGAGAAAGCCGGCTTGCCGTTCCCCTTTTCCCGTCTCCCTCTTCCCGGCTCTTCTTACTTCTTTTCCGCCGGGGCCGGTGCGGCCGCCGCGGGAGCCGCCGCCGCAGCTTCGGCTGGAGCCGCGCCTTCTGCGGCAGCTTCCACCGGTTCGACTTCCTCGCGGATTTCCTGCGCGGTGACGACCGGATGGTCGTGTTCCTTGCCAAGCTTCAGCTCCGGGATCTCCACGCCCGACGGCAACTTGATGTCGGACACATGCACGATGTCGCCGAGCTTCAGGTCGATCAGGTCCACTTCCAGGAATTCCGGAAGATCCTTCGGCAGGCACGACACTTCGACATCCGTCATCGCGTGCGAAACCACCACGCCGGACGCCTTGCCTGCCGGCGACTTCTCCTGATTGACGAAGTGCAGCGGCACGCGCACGCGGATCGCCTCGTTCTCGTTGATCCGCAGGAAATCCAGGTGCAGCAGCTGCGGCTTGAACGGATGCTTCTGCACGTCGCGCAGCAGCACCTTCTGGCGATTGCCGTCGATCAGCAGATCGAGGATGGACGAGCTGAACCACTCGTTGCGGGCGGCCAGCGCGAGCGTGTTGTGCTCGAACTGGATGTTCTGCGGAGGCTGCCCCGCGCCGTAGACGATGGCGGGCACGTTGCCGGCACGACGCAGGCGGCGGCTCGCACCTTTCCCCTGGTCCGTGCGGCCCTGCGCCGCGATTTCATGGATGGTTGCCATTGCTTGTTTACCTTGGTTGCATGATTCCGCCTCGCGGCGGATGAAAACTCTCCCGCGACCAGGAGAGTGGTTGAGGGACGAGGGGCGAGCAGCGAGGGCGCGCCACACGATCGAAGCACCCTCGCTACTCGTCCCTCGCTCCTAATCTACATAAAGCGAACTCACCGACTCACCGCCCGCCATGCGGCGCACGGTCTCGGCCAGCAATTGCGCGACCGAAAGCTGGCGGATCTTGCCGCAAGCCTGTGCTGCCTCGCTGAGCGGAATGGTGTCGGTGACCACCAGCTCGTCCATGTGTGATTTCGTGATGTTCGCCACCGCCGGCCCGGACAACACCGGATGCGTGCAGTAGGCGACCACCTTCTTCGCGCCGCGATCCTTCAGCGCGCTCGCCGCCGCGCACAAGGTGCCGGCGGTGTCCACGATGTCGTCCACCAGCACGCAGATCTTGCTGTCCACGTCGCCGATGATGTTCATCACCGTGGCTTCGTTGGCGCGCGGACGGCGCTTGTCGATGATCGCCAGGTCGGCATCGTCCAATCGTTTCGCCACCGCACGTGCCCGCACCACGCCGCCCACGTCGGGCGAAACCACGATCAGGTCGTCACTGGAGTAGTGCCGCCAGATGTCGGCCAGCAATACCGGCGAGGCGTACACGTTGTCCAGCGGGATGTCGAAGAAGCCCTGGATCTGGTCGGCGTGGATGTCCACGGTCAACACGCGATCCGTGCCCACCGCGCTGATCACCTGCGCGGCCACCTTCGCCGTGATCGGCACGCGCGCCGCGCGCAGTCGGCGATCCTGGCGCGCGTAGCCGAAGTACGGAATCACTGCGGTCACGCTGGCCGCCGAGGCGCGCTTCAGCGCGTCCACCAGCACCAGCAGTTCCATCAGGTTTTCGGCCGAGGGCGCGCAGGTCGACTGCATGACGAACACGTCCTGCTTGCGCACGTTCTCCTCGATCTCGACCTGCACCTCGCCGTCGGAGAACTTGCCGACCTGCGCCTTGCCGAGCGGTTCGCCCAGGCAATGCGCCACGTCGCCCGCCAGTTTGCGGGAAGCAGTGCCACTGAACAGCATCAGGCCGGACGCGGTATTCATCGATGTCTCGTTCTACCCATTCGCGCGCAATTCGTGGAAGCCGGCTTCCAATCCTTGGACCAGTGGCGCTCGCTCCAGGGATCGAGCGGGAGTTGGCAGCAACCTGTGTCTCACCGCAAGCCGAGGAAATGCAAACTTGACTCGACGTAACTGGTGGCTGGGGCGGCAGGATTCGAACCTGCGAATGCCGGGATCAAAACCCGGTGCCTTACCACTTGGCGACGCCCCATCATGAGCAAGCCGGGCATCCTGCCGCGGCTTGCATGAAAACGGTCGCGGCACAGCCGCGCCACGTTTTCACGCTCCGGCGCTTTCGCGCCTTCGCGCCGGCACATCCATGTGCCCGGTCCGCAATTCCGCCATCTGCCAAGCCGGGCATCCTGCCGCGGCTTGCATGAAAACGGTCGCGGCACAGCCGCGCCACGTTTTCACGCTCCAGCGCTTTCGCGCCATCTACCTCCGTGTACCGAATTTTCGCATATCCGCCTTTCGGCGAACCTCTGTCAGCCGGCTCGCACCGCATCCGGCAGGCATTCGTTCAACCGTTGTTCCAGCG
>DASSFA010000109.1:0-14602 GCA_035694895.1 Rhodanobacteraceae bacterium
AGCGACCGTCGAACCCTTGCCGTTGGTGCCGCCGACCGTGATCACGGTGCGCGCGATTGGCGGCGCACCCATGCGTCGCCAGACCTCGCGCACTCGGTCGAGGCCGAGATCGATGCCGCGGGCGTGAAGGCGCTGCTGGTACTCCAGCCAGTCAGGAAGGGTTCGCTGCATCAGTCGCGCGCAGGCGCGCTCCTACTTTGCGCTCAAGCCGCCTTCGGACGCCGCGCCAGCAGCGCCAGCAGGCCGGCCACCGTGTCGCGCATCTGGCGGCGATCCACGATCATGTCGATCGCGCCGTGCTCGAGCAGGAATTCGGAACGCTGGAAGCCCTCCGGCAGGGTTTCGCGCACGGTCTGCTCGATCACGCGCGGGCCGGCGAAGCCGATCAGCGCCTTGGGTTCGCCGATGTTGATGTCGCCAAGCAGGCCGAGGCTCGCCGACACGCCGCCGGTGGTCGGATTGGTGAGCACGCTGATATACGGCAGGCCGGCGTCACGCAGTCGCGCGAGCGCGGCCGAGGTCTTGGCCATCTGCATAAGCGAGAGCAGGCCTTCCTGCATGCGCGCGCCACCGGTCGCGGAGAAGCACACCATCGGCATTTTTTCGGAGAGCGCCAGCTCGGCGGCGCGGGTGAATTTCTCCCCGACAACCGAACCCATCGAACCGCCCATGTAGGCGAATTCGAACGCACACGCCGCCAGCGGCATGCTTTTCAAAGTGCCGCGCACCGCGATCAGCGCGTCCTTCTCGCCGGTCTTCTTCTGCGCCGCGACGACGCGATCGCGATACTTCTTCGAATCCTTGAACTTCAGCGCATCGGCCGGCTGCATCTCTTCGTCCAGCTCGCTGACGCTGCCCTCATCCAGGAACGCGGCCAGCCGTACGCGCGCGCCGATCGCGTGGTGATGCCCGCATTTCGGGCACACCATCAGATTGCGCTCCAGCTCCGGCCGGTACAGTACCGCGCCGCAACCGCCGCACTTTTCCCAGACACCCTCCGGCACCTTGCCCTTGGCCGCCTGGCCTTCGGTGCGGATGCGGGGGGTCATCAGCTTCTGCAACCAGGTCATGGGCGTGACGGGATTCCGGGGAAAGGAGAAGGATACACCAGGGCCGCGGGGCGGGCTTCAACCCGCCATTCCGGGCGCCTCTGCGCGCACAGAAATACGTGCGTGCGCGAAGTGCACGCTACATATCCAGCGCCTTGCGTATCGGCGACAGGAATTCGCGCGCGCGCGAACACGCTTCGTCCGCGTTCGCGCTGCCGGCCAGATGCGAGACCAGCGCCGAGCCGATCACCACCGCATCGGCGAAGGCGCCGATCTGCTTCGCACCGTTCGCGTCCTTGATCCCGAAGCCCACCGCGACCGGCACCCTGGCCTGCTCGCGCAAGGCGCGCACGTGCCGCCCGACTTCGGCCGCATCCAGGTGCGAGGCGCCGGTGATGCCGGCGAACGACACGTAATAGAGATAGCCTTCGGCGGCGGACACCGCCTTCGCCAGGCGGTCGTCCGAAGTCGTCGGCGCGGCCAACAGGATGCGTTGCAGGCCGGCATCGCGCAGGGGCCGCAGGCTCGCGTCTTCCTCGATCGGGCAGTCCACGATCAGCACGCCGTCCACGCCGGCCTCCGCCGCTTCGCGCGCGAAACGTTGCATGCCGTGGATCTCGATTGGATTGAGATACCCCATGAGGACGATGGGAGTGTTCGCATCGCGCTCGCGGAATGCGCGCACCCAGCACAGGATCTGCGCGATGCCGACGTGCTTCGCCAATGCGCGCTCGCTGGCGTGCTGGATCACCGGACCGTCGGCCATCGGATCGGAAAACGGCACGCCCAGTTCGATCAGGTCCGCACCGGCTTCCACCAGCGCGTGCATGACCGAAACCGTGGCATCCGGCAGCGGATCGCCCGCGGTGATGAATGGGACCAGCGCGGTGCGCTTTTTCGCGCGCAGCGCCGCAAAACATGTTTCGATGCGCTGGCTCACAGCTCGATGTGCTCCCGTGCGGCAATCGTGTGCACATCCTTGTCTCCGCGTCCGGACAGGTTGCACAGGACGATCCTGTCTTTCGGCAACTCGCGCGCGAGCTTGATCGCCTGGGCGACGGCGTGGCTGGATTCCAGCGCGGCAAGGATGCCTTCGGTGCGCGCAAGCAGGTGGAAGGCTTCCAGTGCCTCGTCATCGGTCACGCCGACGTACTCGGCGCGGCCGGTGTCCTTCAGGAACGCATGCTCGGGGCCGACGCCCGGATAATCCAGGCCCGCGGAAACCGAATGCGTCTCGGTGATCTGGCCGTCGTCGTCGCACAACACGTAGGTGCGGTTGCCGTGCAGCACGCCGGGACGCCCGGCCGCCAGTGAAGCGGCATGATGCCCGCTCGCAAGGCCCTCGCCCGCCGCTTCCGCGCCGACGATGCGCACGCCGCGATCGTTGAGGAAGGCGTGGAACAGGCCGATCGCATTGGAACCGCCACCGACGCAGGCGGTGATCACGTCGGGCAATTTTCCGTATTGCTCCAGCATCTGCGCGCGCGCCTCGCGGCCGACCACCGCGTTGAAGTCGCGCACCATCATGGGATACGGATGCGGACCGGCGACCGTGCCGATGATGTAGAAGGTGTCGCGCACGTTGGTCACCCAGTCGCGCAACGCCTCGTTCAACGCATCCTTCAGCGTCTTCGAACCGGAAGTCACCGGCACTACTTCGGCGCCGAGCAGCTTCATGCGGTACACGTTGATCTTCTGCCGCTCGATGTCGGTCGCGCCCATGTAGACGACGCACCGCATGCCGAAACGCGCGCACACCGTCGCGGTCGCGACGCCATGCTGCCCCGCACCGGTTTCGGCGATGATCCGGCGCTTGCCCATCGCGCGCGCGACCAGCGCCTGGCCGATGGTGTTGTTGATCTTGTGCGCGCCGGTGTGGTTCAGGTCCTCGCGTTTCAGCAGGATCTGCGCGCCGCCGGCCTGCTCCGACAAACGCTGCGCGTGGTAGATCGGCGAAGGCCGGCCGACGTAGTGTTTGAGGTCACGGTCGAGCTCGGCGAGGAATGCGGGATCGCTGCGCAGGTGCGTGTATGCCGCGGTCAGCTCCTCGAGCGGTGCGATCAGCGTTTCCGCCACGAACACGCCGCCGTAGTCGCCGAAGCGGCCGTGTGCGTCCGGGTAGGCGTGATAGTCAATTTCTTTCATGCGCCACTCACGTTGATCACAAACAGCTAAAGCAATGCCATGAAGGACACAGAGAACGCGAACTCAAAATGACTGTTCCTTGTTGGCGTCTTCGCGGACAAGTTCCTTTCACGCGGACGCAACGGCCGCGAAGAACGCGCGCAGCTTGTTTTCGTCCTTGATGCCCGGTGCGGATTCCACGCCGCTGGCCAGGTCCACTGCCCACGGGCGCACGTTGCGGATGGCATCCGCGACATTCCCTGCATTCAGGCCGCCGGCAAGAATGACCGGCCGGCCGAGATCGCGCGGAATGCGCGACCAGTCGAACGTCCTGCCCTGCCCGCCCTGCGCACCAGGTGGATGACCGTCCAGCACGAAGCCGCGTGCGCGTGGATGCGCCGCGACGATTTCGCGCACGTCGAGATCGCCGGCCATGCCGATCGCCTTCGTGTAGCGCACGCCGAAGGATTCGCAGAACGCCGCATCCTCGCTGCCATGGAACTGGATCAGGTCCGGCCGCACGCTGTCGACGATCTCCGCCACCCGATGCGCAGGCAGATCGTGCGCCAGCACCACCGCGCTGACAAATGACGGCAGGGCATGACGGATCGCGCGCGCGCGATTCAGCGGCACGCAACGCGGGCTGCTCGGCGTCATCACCAGACCGATCGCGTCCGCGCCCAGCTCGCAGGCGAGCAGCGCGTCCTCGAGGCGGGTGATGCCGCAGATCTTGATGCGGGTTCGGGACATGGCGGTATGCGCTTCGCGCCGGCGCGCGCCTACAGGGTCACTTCGGATGGAAGTCCCCATTGTGCCGGATACTTCGGCCCGATGAACGTCAGTCCTTGCGGAGGCGCAGTGGCGCCGGCCTGCGCGCGGTCGCGCGATGCCAGCACTTCGGCGATCCACCCGGCCGGCCGCTCGCCGGTTCCGACTTCCAGCAGCGAACCGACGATGTTGCGCACCATGTGGTGCAGGAATGCGTTGGCCTCGATGTCCACGTGCACGCGTTCGCCTTCGCGGCTCACGGTGATGGAGAGCACCGCGCGGCGTGCATGCGCGGCCTGGCAGGAAATCGCGCGAAAGGCGGAGAAATCGTGTTCGCCAACCAGCGCCTGCGCGGCTTTGTTCATCGCGTCGTCGTCGAGCGGCCGTCGCTCCCACGCGACGTGGCACGCATCCAGCGCCGGCCGGATCGCGCGGTTCAACAAGGTGTAGCGATAGCGCCGTGCGCGCGCGGAAAAGCGCGCGTGGAAGTCCGCGGGCACCGCGCGTGCCCACAGCACGGAGATCCCGACCGGCAACCGCGTGTTCGCGCCCAAGGTCCACGCACGTTCGTCGCGCGCGGCATCGCTGTCGAAATGGACCACCTGGCAACGCGCGTGCACGCCGGCATCGGTGCGCCCGGCGCAGGTCACCGCGACTGCACGGTCGGCGACGAAGGACAGCGCCGCCTCGACTTCCGCCTGGATATTGGGTCCGTGCGCCAGTCGCTGCCAGCCGAAGAACCCGGTGCCGTCGTATTCGATACCGAGGGCGATGCGGCTCAAGCCACTCCCTCTAACAACCGCTTCGCCTCGTCCTTCTGCATCTGCGAGCCTTCGCTCAGCACTTCTTCCAGCATCGCGCGCGCGCCTTCCGGATCGCCCATGTCGAGGTAGGCGCGGGCGAGGTCCAGCTTGGTGTCCACGGGGTCGTCACTGAAGTCCGGCACCGGATGTTCGCGAGTGATGTCTTCATCCTGATCCAGTTCCGGCGCGGGCTGGAAACCCGCCTGCTCCGGCTCGCCCGCGACATCGACGATGCCATGCGGCCGGGTCGGCTCATCGGCCCCGGCGAGGGGCGGCTGCGGCGCTGCCATTCCCGGCGCCGCCACGGGCGGCTCTTCCGGCGCCACCTCGTCGAAGTTGAAGTGGTATTCCTCCGATGGTTGCGGCTGTTCCACATGATGCTCCGCGACCGGTTCGGGCTCCGGCTCCGGCTCGGCGGCTTGCGGCTCGTCCATGTGCAGGTGTTCTTCATGCGTTTCGGGCACAAGCTCGGCAGGACCCGCCGCTGCGTAATGATCGGGTGGCGACGATGGCCCCTCGCTTTCCGGCTCCGGCAACGGCCTGGGACGGCGGCGCACCAGTCCGAGCAGGATCAAGCCCAGGATCACGACGCCGGCAATGATCCATGCGAGCGGCTGGCGATACCACGGCTCCGCGATTCCCTGGCTCTGCACGTTCTGCGGTGCAGCCTTGAGCGCCGGTTTGGCAGTCGGCTCCGACTTCGCCCCACCCTGCGCAGTACTGCCGGCAGACGTGGTCGCCGGTTCCGGTGCACCCGCGGCGTTTGCTACCGGGGGCGGCGTGGGGGCGGGTTTTGCGGCTTGCTGCTGTGCTTCGGCCAGCTTGCGCTGCAGTTCGGCGATCTCGGCATCCTTCAGGCCCAGCAGCTTCTGGTTGTTGCTGCTGATGCTTTCCAGATCCTTGACGCGCGACTGCAGATCCGCATTCTCCTGCTTCAGGCTGGTCAGCGATTCCTTCGCGGTGGCCAGCTGCTGCTTGAGGCCGGCGATTTCCACCGTGCCGGTACCGCCCTTCTCGCCGGGACGGCTGGCGGCTCCGCCGCCACCCTGTGTAGATGGAACCAGCGCGAGCCGGTCGGTTTCGGTGGCGGTCCGGGCAGGGCCCGGTTGCGCCGGGGCTGCCGCCGCCGGGTTGTTCTGCACGACCGTGGTGGCCTTGCGTGCGGCGGCGCCAGTCCAGTCTTCCATCTGCCGCCGGACCTGCGCGCGCGCATCGGCAATGCCGAGGGCGCTCACCGCATCGCGGGTGGGGATGCGCAGGATCGCGCCGCTCTTCAGCGCGTTGATGTTGTCGCGATAGAACGCATCCGGATTGGCCTTCTGCAGCGCCAGCATCATCTGGTCCACGCTGATCCGCGGGTCGGGCCTGTTCTGGCTGGCGATGCGATAAAGGGTGTCGCCGTTCTGGACGACGACCTGGCCGCGCGGCTGCGCAGGCGCAGCGACCTGCTGTACGGGTTGCGTCGCCGGCGGTGGCGCCGCGGGCGCGGGGGCCGGTGCCGCCGGTTTGGGCTGCTGCACCGGCGCGGACGACACGTTGGCGGGCGGCGTTGTAGACGGCGGCGGCGGTGCGGACGGCGCAACGGGTGCAACCGGCGCGGTGCTGGGGGCGTTCAATTGCGGAATCGGAGTTGCGATCACCGGATCCAGCAGCACGGTGTATTCGCGGAGCTGCTTGCCCTTGCTGGTGTTCACCTGCACCAGGAAATCCAGATACGGATCGCTGATCGGCTGGTCGCTCGTGACCAGCACGATCTTGTGCCCGGTGCTGTCGCTGACCACGCCGAAGCGCAGGTGCTCGAGCCCGGCGCGCGACAAGCCCGCACGCGCGAAATCCGCGTCCGAAGCCAGGCCGACGCTGAGGCCCTTGGCTTCGTTGAGGTTGTCGAGCTGGATCGGAATCTCCGCCACCAGCGGCTCGTCCAGGGCAGACTTCACCCGGATCTGCCCCAGCTGCAAGGCCAGCGCCTGCGAGCTGCCCAGACACAAGGCAATGGCCAGCGTGAGCTTGTAGGTGGACTTCATCTTAGTGTTCCCTGCGACGGGCGCGTAGTAATCGTGGAAGACTTGCGCAAATACCTAGAAACCGCGCGAAGTCGGCGTCGCAAGAGTATTCCACAATTGGCGCGGTGAACAGGCTCGAACTCGCAAAACCCCGCCCCGGGGATCTCGCCTGAACCGGCGCTCAGTGGCTGCCGGACGAAGCCGGGGCCGGTCGGGTCGTAGGCGACAGCGCATCGAGTTTGCGCTGGAGATCGGCGATCTCGCTGTCGCGCTGTTCGAGCTGGGCCTGATAGGCCGCGCTGTGTTGTTCGAGATCATTCACGCGCGTGCGGAGCTGATCGGTTTGCGTCCGCTGACGCTGGAGCTCGGCCTGGGTACGTTGCAACTGCCGTTGCAGCACGCCGGAGGCGGATGCGGGCGCACTGCCGGCCTGCGCGGCCCAAGCTGTCGCGGAGAGCAGCAGTGCCGCCCCCAGGCCGATCGCGCGAACCGTTCCGTTTCTCATCAGGCCACTATAGATAATTCGCGACCAGCAATTCCGCGATCTGCACCGCATTGAGCGCAGCACCCTTGCGGATGTTGTCGGACACGATCCACAAATCCAGCCCGCGCGGGTGCGAGATGTCCTCGCGGACGCGGCCGACGAACACCTCGTCCTTGCCCGACGCGTGTCCGGCGGGCGTCGGATAGCCGCCCGGCTTGCGGTCGTCCACCACCGCCACGCCCGGCGCGTCGGCCAGCAGCGAGGTGGCTTCGGCGACGCTCAGCTTGGCGCGGGTCTCGATATGCACGGCCTCCGAGTGCCCATAGAAGACCGGCACGCGCACACAGGTCGGGTTTACCGCGATGGACTCGTCCTCCAGGATCTTGCGGGTCTCCCACACCATCTTCATTTCTTCCTTGGTGTAGCCGTTGGGCTGGAAGTCGTCGATGTGCGGGATCAGGTTGAACGCGATCTGCGCAGGGAACTTGCCCGGCGCGGCTTCCTGGAAGTTCAGCAACGCCGCGGTCTGGCGGCCCAGCTCTTCCATGCCGGAACGACCTGCGCCGGAAACCGACTGGTAGGTCGCCACGTTGATGCGCTCGATGCCCGCGGCGCGATGCAGCGGAGCCAGCGCGACCAGCATCTGCATGGTCGAGCAGTTGGGATTGGCGATGATGCCGCGGTTCACGTACTGCGCGATGGCGTGCGGATTGACTTCGCTCACGACCAGCGGGATGTCGTCCTGGTAACGGAACTCCGACGTGTTGTCGATCACCACCGCGCCCGCGGCGGCCGCGCGCGGTGCGTGCTCGCGGCTGACCTTTCCACCGGCCGAGAAGAACGCGACGTCGATGCCGGCGAAGTCGTAACCGGCGAGATTTCGCACCGTCAGCGATTTGCCGTCGAACTGCACCGTGTCGCCGGCCGAGCGCTCGCTCGCCAGCGGCACCAGCTCGCCGACGGGAAAATCGCGCTCGGCGAGTATCGAAAGCAGCGTTTCGCCGACTGCACCGGTCGCGCCGGCGATGGCGACGTTGTAGCGGGACTTCTTGCTCATTATCGAGGGATGAGGGCAATGATCAGGGATGAGTGAAGAGCGGAAGCATCGCGGCGTGGCGCGCGGTCGCGAAATGACCTGTCGTCATGTGCCGGCCAGCAGCGCCGGCAGGATTTCATCGCCGGTCCAGTACCAGGCGAGCGCCATCCCGAACAGCACACCGAAGATCCACAACAGCCAGCGCCAGCGGCGCCAGCCTGCGCGGTAGGACGACAACTGCATCGGCACGTCCGCAAGATACGCAGCGCAATAGCAAAGGTTGGCGAGCACCGCCAGCACCACCAGCCCGAGCAGCAATTCGAAGCTGAGCCGCTCTCGGATCCGCGTCCAGAACGCCACGGCCAGCGCGATCACTACCGCCGCCAATGCAAGGTTGTAGACGATGCGTCGCAACTCCCAGTAGCGGATCGCGTCGGTCAGTGCTTCGCGCAACGATTGTGCATGCGTCGTCATGACAAGCTCCTATCCGATCCTCGGCCGCATCTCGCCCACGTCCGCGCACTGCGCGCGATGGCGCAGCGCCTGGTCCATCAGCACCAGCGCGACCATTGCCTCGGCTATCGGTGTAGCACGAATGCCCACGCAGGGATCGTGACGACCCTTGCTGCGCAAGGCGATCTCATCGCCGGCGAGGTTCACGCTGCGTCCGGGCTTCAGAATGCTGGAGGTTGGTTTCAGCGCGATCGAGACGCGCACGTCCTGGCCGCTGGAGATGCCGCCCAGGATGCCGCCGGCGTGGTTGGAAAGGAAACCGCGCGCGGTGATCTCGTCGCGGTGTTCGCTGCCGCGCTGGACGACGCTCGCGAAGCCGGCGCCGATCTCCACGCCTTTGACTGCGTTGATGGACATCAGGGCCGATGCGAGTTCCGCATCCAGCTTGCCGTAGACGGGCTCTCCCCATCCCGGCGGCACCCCGGTCGCGACCACGTTGACGCGCGCACCCACCGAATCGCCGTCCTTGCGCAACGCGTCAATGTACTTCTCGAGTTGCGGCACCTGTTCGGCGACCGGCCAGAAGAATGGGTTGTCTTCGACCACGTCGAAATCGATCGCCGCCGCATCCGGCGACTCCGGCACGATTTCGCCGATCTGTGCCAGCCAGCCGCGCACGCGGACGCCGAGTCTTTCCGCGAGCCACTTCTTCGCGATCACCGCCGCCGCCACGCGCGTCGTCGTCTCGCGGGCGGAAGCGCGGCCGCCACCTCGCGGATCGCGGATGCCGTATTTCTGCCAGTAGGTGTAGTCGGCATGACCGGGACGGAACGTCTGCGCCAGTTCGTCGTAGTCCTTCGAGCGCGCGTCGGTATTGCGGATCAGCAACGCGATCGGCGTGCCCGTGGTCCTGCCCTCGTACACGCCTGAAAGGATTTCCACTTCGTCCGCCTCGTGCCGCTGCGAGGTGTAGCGCGATTTGCCCGTCGCGCGGCGCGCTAAATCGTGCACGAAATCTTCCGGCGCGATCGCGATCCCCGGCGGGCAGCCGTCAATGACGCAACCAATGGCCGGCCCATGCGATTCGCCGAAGGTGGTGATGGTGAAAAGTTTTCCGAAGGAGTTGCTGGACACGGCTCAGGCACCCCGAGGGACGAGGGACGAGTAGTGAGGGCGCATCATTGCAACTCCTTCGCGAGCATGGATCGTAGCGCCCTCGCTACTGACCCCTGGCCCCTGCTGCATTTCGAATTGCTTCGGCATGTTCGAGCAAATCCCGTCGCTCGATTGCGACCACGCCCATCGGTCCGACCTTGAACTCGATCCACACGAACGGCACTTCCGGCAACAGTTCGTTCAACGCGCGCTCGGATTCTCCGACTTCAACGATCAGCAAGCCTTCTTCGGTCAGATGATCGGCAGCCTCGTTCAAAATGCGGAGTGCGAAATCCAGCCCGTCCCCGCCCGCGGTCAAACCTAGCCGCGGCTCATGGCGATATTCGGGCGGCAATGCTGCGAATTCCTGTTCGGTGACGTAAGGCGGATTGGAAACGATCAGGTCGTAGCGTTCATCGTCCAGTGCCGCGAACAGGTCCGAACGGATCGCGCGCACGCGATCACCGATCTGGTGCAGCGCGATGTTCTCGCGCGCCAGGCTCAACGCGCGCTCGTCCACGTCCACCAGGTCCACGCCCCAGTGCGGATTGTGCGCGGCCATCGCAATGCCGATGCATCCCGAGCCCGTGCAAAGGTCCAGGGCACGCTCGACCTGGCGATCGTCCAGCCATGGCGTGAATCCGGATTCGATCAGTTCCGCGATCGGCGAACGCGGTACCAGCGCGCGCGGATCGGATTTGAACCGCATGCCCGCAAACCAGACTTCGCCGACCAGATACGCCACCGGCTCGCGCGTACTGATGCGGCGCCCGATGCGCTCCAGCACGCACGCCTTCTCTTCCGCGGTGAGCCGCGCCTGCCCGTACGCCGGCGGCAGGTCCGGCGGCAGGTGCAGCGAGGACAGAACCAGATGGGTGGCCTCGTCTATCGCGTTGTCGTGGCTGTGGCCGAAAGTGAGCCCGGCCGCGTTGAAGCGGCTGGCCGCGTAACGGATGAGATCCACGATGGTGGCGAGTTCCGTGCTCATGGGCGCGCGAAATGAAAGAGCTGCGGAGTATAGAGGAGCGTGAATCGCTACACTTCGCGCATGTCTCCGGCCACCCTCCTGCAATACCTGCTTCCACAACGCACGCTCTCGCGCATCGTGCGCGCCGCCACGCGCTGGACCTGGCGCCCGTGGAAGAATTTCCTGATCGGCATGGTCGTCCGCCGCTATCGCGTGGACATGAGCGACGCCACGCAGGACAAGCCCTCCGCCTATCCGCACTTCAATGCGTTCTTCACCCGCGCGCTCAAGCCCGGCGCACGCACGGCCCCCGGCAACGAAGCCACGCTCTCGTCGCCTGCCGACGGGCGCATCAGCCAGGCCGGGCGGATAGACGAAGGCCGCATCCTGCAGGCCAAAGGCCGCACCTACAGCGTCGCCGAACTGGTCGCGGACGAAAAGGCCGCGGAATTGTATCGCAATGGCCACTTCATCACCCTCTACCTGTCGCCACGTGATTACCACCGCGTGCACATGCCGCTCTCCGGCGAACTGGTCGAAACCGTGCACGTGCCGGGCCGATTGTTCAGCGTTGCACCGGGACCGGTGAGATCCGTTCCGCGACTGTTCGCAAGGAACGAACGGCTGATCTGCCATTTCGAGGGCGAGCACGGCCCGTTCGTGGTGGCGCTGGTGGGCGCCATGCTGGTGTCCGGGATCAGCACGGTCTGGAGCGGCACCGAGGTACCCCCCTATGCCGCACGCGTGGTGCGCAGCGACTGGCGTGGACGAAACGTGAAGATGCCGCGATTCGCCGAGATGGGTCGTTTCGAAATGGGCTCCACCGTGATCCTGCTGCTCCCCCAGAACTGCGCCCTGCGGGCGGGCCTGCTGCCGGAAATGCCGGTCAGGGTCGGCCAGCGGCTCGGTCATTTCATCTAGAGGCATCAGTACCGCCCCCTCGCCAACGGTGCGCCAGATGCGTACTTGCCCGCATGGTCGGGCCGGCTCCTGATCTTCGTTCAGCTTGCGGTTTGTGGCGGATGCAGCGAACAGTGCAGAATGTGATCCCGGTGGCGGCTGCGAATTCCTCGTGGCGTTAGGCTCGGCTGGAAAGTCTGGGGAAATCTCATGCGCCTTGTCACACGCATCGTCGCCTTGAGTCGCGCCGCGCGCCTGCGCCGCCAGTTTCGCGAGATCGAGCAGCGCACATTGGTATTGCCGGCGCCGAGTTGCTCGTTGCTGGCGGAATTGATCACCAAGGAATGCGCGGCGGCCGGTCGCAGCGAGGCGCCGCACCTGTACGGATCACCGCCGGACCTGAAACCCGGCAGTTGGGGCACCGGTACGGATCTCGGCTACGAGCGGGCGCGTTCGGACAATGCCCAGGTACGCCTGCGCGGCGTGGCGCTATGGATGGCAGTGGCCTATCACGAAACCCGCGAGGCGAGCTTCCCGGAATTCGCGGGCCTGCATCGCGAAGTGCTGCGGTTGATGCGCCAGATCAAGGAAAACGCCGCGCCCCCGATGGATGGCGCCCTCTGGTTGAAGGGCAAGAGCGAAGCGGCGGCGTGATTTGCGATCGCCCCTGATCGCGGGCTCGAATAAATCGCAGGGCCGGTTCTGATCTTTCCGCAGATCAAGTCCAGAAGCGACCGTCCATTACGCACCGCTGCCGCGCGATCGTCCATGATCGCGGCACCAGCTGCGATACCGCCGAGGCTGCACCCGGGCGAACCTCAATCCCGACCGCAGCCGCTCAATTTCAGTTCCTGCCCGAGCTTGAGCTCGTAACGTGGTGCGTGCAGGTGGTTGGCCTTGGCCAGCTCGCGCATGTCGTCGCAACTGTATTTGCGCGCGATCGCCGACAGTGTGTCGCCGTGGCGCACCTTGTAGCGGCGCGGCGGATCGGCCGCGCGCGCCAACTGTGCCGGCGGGCTCGGCAAGGTTGCCGAATGCAGGTCGGCTGCCAATTCCGCCCACGGACCTTGCGTGCAGGATTGGGTGTAGACGTCCTGCAACTCCGCCGGCAATTCGATGCGCGTGCCCATCGGCTGTTCGGCCTGCGGATCCATTTGCGGATTGAGATTGCGCAACGTGCGGAACCAGCCGTTGCGCATCTCGCCGGCTTGGCCGAAGCAGATCGCCAGTTCCGACAAGGATGCCTGCCGCTGCAGGATCACGTGGCCGGGCTCGCCGTTGATCTTCGGGAAGTGCAGGTTGTAGCGCTCCGGATGCATGAACAGCCAGGCCGCCGCCAACACCATCGGGACGTAATCGCGCGTTTCCGGCGAGAGCGCGAAATAGATCTTCGGATCCCAGAAGCTGGCGTCGGACTGACTCGCGGCCAGCCGACCCACCCGGCCCTCGCCGCCGTTGTAGGCGGCCAGCACCAGTTCCAGGTTGTTGTTGAATTTCGCGAGCTGCTCGTTGAGGTACGCGGCATTGGCGCGCGCGGAAAGGGTGGGATCGAAACGCTCGTCGAAACCATCCACCGTGGTCAGGCCGAAGCGCGCGCCGGTGGCCGGCATGAACTGCAATGGCCCGGCGGCACCGGAACGCGACACTGCGTGCACCTTGCCGCCCGATTCCTTGGCAATGAAGCCGAACAGGATCGCTTCGGGCAGGTCGGCCTTCTGGTATTCGGGCCACATCTCGAAGCGCAGGTACTCGTAATCCACGTACGCGGTCATCAGGTTCGGCCGCATCTGCGTCAGCCAGGTCTCCAGCGCCGCCTTGACCGGCCCGTTCATCGCGATCAGGTCGGACAGCTTGCGTCCGCGCAGGAGGCTCGCCGTGCGCTGGGTTTCCGGCACCGCATTCAGTACCGGCGAGGTGCCGTTGTCGGACTGATCGGCCGGCTGGTCGGAGAGTTCATCCCCCTCGTCACCGCCGAGGAAGCTGCCATCCTTCAGCCGCAATGCGCGATCGTACGTGCTGATGAAGCGCTGGATGTCGCAGCCGGCAGTGTTCACGCATTGCGCAGCGGCGTTGCGCATGGTGTCGAGCGCCACGCTGATCGCGTGCTCGGATTGCGCGGTGTCGTTCTGGCGGGCCAGGGTCAGCGCCTGATCGTAATCGCGTCCTGCCTGATCGAGTTTCGCGTACAACGCGTCCAGCGCGGAATTGGAGGCAGTCGCACGGGTCGGTGCGCCGGAACATCCGGCCAGCACAGCGATCAGGAGGGTGACGACAGGCGGAAGCAGGCGCGGGACGCGCGGCAGGACGGACATCTTCAACAAACCCCGGGACAGCAGGAACTCGGCCAATCCGAACCCTACCGTTTACGCGGCCTTCACTCAAGAGAGCTGGTGCACAATGCGAGCTTCCGCCTAGGGAAATACGCGAATTCACGCATGACACGCTGGCGCCCGCCCCCGCCCCGCTCGACCGCGATCATCACGCGCGCCGGTTTCGAGGCACTGAAAGCGGAACTGGATCACCTCTGGCGCGAGTTGCGCCCCGAGGTGGTGCGGGCGCTGGCTGCGGCGGCGGCCGAGGGCGATCGTTCGGAGAATGCTGAATACACCTATCGCAAGAAGCAGCTCGGCGAAATTGACCGCCGCGTGCGCTATCTCTCCAAACGCATTCCTTCGCTGAAGATCGCCGAAGGTGTGCCCGCCGACACGCAAGCGATCTTCTTCGGCGCGACTTTCGAGATCGAGGATGTTCGCGATGGCGAAACGAAGCGCTACCGCATTGTCGGTCCGGACGAAACGGACGCGAAGCAGGGTTGGATCAGCGTGGATTCGCCGCTCGCTCGCGCCGCGCTGAAGAAACG
>DASSFA010000110.1:0-3550 GCA_035694895.1 Rhodanobacteraceae bacterium
AACCCGCGCGCCCGGCCGGCGTCGCGCGCGAGCAAGGCATTCAGTCCTCCGGCTTCCGTCACCAGCGCGCGGCCGAGATCCACCGCACTCACGCCGCGTGCGCCGCTGCCCAGCAGGACCGCCAGCAGCTCCGCGACGGACAATGACTGCGCGCCGCGCGCGAGCAGCTTCTCGCGCGGACGGTCGTCGATGGGCCAGTCCTTGATTGTCATGGGTCCAGCCTACGCATGCTTCCGCGATCGCATTGGCGGCGGACCCGGGCGAATCCGGTAAGCTAGCGCACGCATCGCATGTCAGCGAAGTCCTACATGAGTGCACGGTTTCCCGATCAACGCCGGATCCTGCTCGGCGTCTCCGGCGGCATCGCGGCCTACAAGGCTTGCGAGCTGACGCGCCGCCTGCGCGAGGCCGGCGCGGAGGTGCGCGTGGTGCTGACCGCCAACGCGGCGCGATTCGTCACGCCGCTCACCTTCCAGGCATTGTCCGGACAGCCGGTGCGCGCGGATTTGTGGGACGAAGCCGCCGAGATGGGCATGGGGCATCTGGAACTGGCGCGCTGGGCGCAGCGCGTGCTGATCGCCCCCGCCTCCGCCGACGTGATCGCGAAACTCGCGCACGGCTTCGCGGACGATCTGCTCAGCACCCTGTGCCTCGCCACCACCGCGCCGGTGTGCGTGGCGCCGGCGATGAACCACCGCATGTGGCTGCATCCGGCCACGCAGGCGAACATCGCGGCCTTGCGTGCGCGCGGGGCGGCGGTCATCGGTCCCGACGACGGCCCGCTGGCGGAGGGTGAATCAGGCCCCGGCCGTTTGCGCGAGCCGCAGGCGATCGTCGCGGAACTGATTCGCATGGAAGGCGAGGCTCACGAAAACGTGCCATCCATGGCAGGAGAGCTCCCTCTCCGTGGCGTGCGCGTGGTGGTGAACGCCGGGCCGACCTACGAGGACATCGATCCGGTGCGCTTCCTCGGCAATCGCAGTTCCGGACGCATGGGCTTCGCGGTGGCGCAGGCCGCACTGGATGCCGGCGCGCAAGTCACCCTGGTTGCCGGCCCGGTGGCATTGAGTTCGCCGTCGGGCGCGCGCCGCATCGACGTGCGCAGCGCACGCGAAATGCGCGACGCGGTGCTCGCCGCGATGAAGGATGCGGACCTGTTCATCGCCACCGCCGCCGTGGCCGACTGGCGGCCGGCTCAGCCCAGCGCGCAGAAAACCAAGAAGCGCGGCACGCCGCCGACGATCGCATTGGTGGAGAATCCCGACATCCTGGCCGAAGTCGCGTCGATGAACCCCAAGCCATTCGTGGTCGGCTTCGCGGCGGAAACCGAAGACCTCGAACGCAACGCCCGCGACAAGCTCGCGCGCAAGAAGCTGGACATGATCGCAGCCAATGAAGTTGGTGCCGACCGCGGCATGGAAACCGCCGACAACGCGTTGCACTTGTTCTGGAGCGGCGGCGACGAAACGTTGCCGCGCATGCCGAAGTCCGAACTCGCCGTGGCGCTGATCCGGCGCATCGCCGCGCGCTACCGCGCCCGCGGGAAACAATGATGGACATGGCAACGCCGGCTTTCGCGCTGGACGTCGAGCTGAAGATCCTCGACGCGCGGCTGGGCACTTCGATTCCGTTGCCGGCGTACGCCACCGACGGCGCCGCCGCCATGGACCTGCGCGCCGCGCCGGATGCCGCGCTCACCATCGAGCCGGGAGCGAGCGTGCTGATTCCGACCGGGCTCGCCATCCACATCAGCGATCCGGGCTGGTGCGCGTTGATCCTGCCGCGCTCGGGCCTGGGCCACAAGCACGGGCTGGTGCTCGGCAATCTCACCGGCCTCATCGACGCCGATTATCAAGGTCCGCTGATGATTTCGTGCTGGAACCGCGGTGCGGCGGCTTTTACCATCGCCCCCGGGGATCGCATCGCGCAGCTCATGTTCGTGCCGGTTGCGCGCGCGCGTTTTCGTCAGGTGGAGGCGTTCGCGCCCAGTACGCGTGGCGCGGGCGGCTTCGGTTCCACCGGAGTGGATTGATCAGGTGATGCTTCCATGAATGCAGTCGAAAAACCGGCTCGCGCCTCGCTGCGCGGGCGCCTTGACCTGCGTCGCGGCACGGCGGAACTGGGTGCCGATCTCGCATTCGCCCTGGGCGTGCTGCTGCTGCTCGCGGTGGCCTTCATGGGCTGGCAGGCGTGGCTGATCATGCACCAGGCGCAGGCCACGCAGACGTTGGCGCAGGCGAAGACGGAAGCGGTGCAGCGCGTCAGTGCGGCCGTCGCGGCGCAACGCCAGACGGTCGAGCGGATGCTCGATTCGACCAGCCTGCGCGACGCGCTGGCGCAGGGAGATGAGGCGGGCCGCGAACGCGCCGTGCAGCTCGTGAGGGCGCTGCTGCCGCAGGCACATCGTGCCGCCTTCTACAGCCCGACGCTTCAGGAAGTGCTCAGCGGCAATCTCCAGCAGATCGGCTATGCACGCGCGAACCAGTTGCTGCACGCCCAGAGCAGCGGCGCCGCGGTTCCCGTGGAGGTCAGCGCGCGGGCGCCGAGAGCGCTGTCCTATGTGCAGCCGGTGGAAGATGCCCAACACAAGTTGCTGGGCTACGCCGCCATCGAGATGCCGTTTTCCCCGGTGCGGGCCGCCTTCGAATCCATCCCGGTGGGACCAGGCAGGCTGGATCTGCGCCAGGGCGACGGCAGTGGTGACCTGGTACTGGAAACGCGCGGCGATGGTGGACTCTCCACCGACGCCGACCGTGGCGTGCCGATCCCGAACTGCAGGCTGCGCATCGCCGCCGTGCCGCCGGCGTACTGGCTCCCGGTGACGCAATCGCTGACCACCGCCGCCGCGCTCGCCGTGCTCGCGTTGCTCGCTGCTATCGTGCTGTTCGTGGCGCGCGCGCGCATGCGTGCGCGCGTCGGGACGCTCGAGGACGAGGAAATAGCCGCCGAGGCATTGGCAGGCGTCCGCTCGCAGCCGGCCGCGGCCACCTCCACGCCCGCGGCAGCGGCGGCTCCCGTCAACACCGAGGCTGCCGCAAAGCCTGCGCCCGCGGCGCTCGTGGAGCGCAGCATCTTCCGCGCCTACGACATCCGCGGCGTGGTCGGCAAGACGCTCACGCCGGATACCGCGCGCCTGATCGGCCAGGCGATCGGCAGCGTGATGCGCGAGAAGAACCTTTCCGAGATCGTGGTCGGCCGCGACGGCCGCCTCTCCGGTCCGCAGTTGTCGGGCGCGCTGATCGAAGGTCTGCGCGCGGCCGGCATCGACGTGATCGACATCGGCCCCGCCGCCACGCCGCTGGTGTACTTCGCGAGCTTCCACCTCAACACCGGCTCCTGCGTCGCGGTCACCGGCAGCCACAACCCGCCCGACTACAACGGTTTCAAGATCGTGGTCGGCGGCGACACGCTGGCCGAGGATGCGATCCAGGATCTTTACGCGCGTATCGCCGAAGGCCGCCTCGCGACGGGACAAGGCACGCTGCGGCAGATGGATGTGTCGGCCGATTACGTGCAGCGCATCGCGTCCGACATCCAGACCGGCCGCTCG
>DASSFA010000111.1:0-2426 GCA_035694895.1 Rhodanobacteraceae bacterium
CGGTGTTCGAGAAGGATTTCAGCCTCACCGATGTTTACGGCGCCGAGGAAGCCTGCGTCACCGGCACCTTCGCCGGCCTCACGCCGGTGCGCGAAATAGACGGCCGCACGATGGGCAACGGCCAACGCGGGCCGATGGTCGAACGCCTGCAGAAGCTCTACGTGCAACTCGTGAAGAACGACAGCGCGAAGGGTCCGCGCGTATGAGCAGCGGCCTGCGCATCGCGATGTGGTCCGGGCCGCGCAACATCTCCACGGCAATGATGCGCGCTTGGGAAAACCGCCAAGATACGGCCGTCGTTGACGAGCCCTTCTACGCGCATTACCTGCAAGCCACGGGCGTCAACCATCCTGGCCGCGAAGAAGTGCTGAAGTCCCAAAGCACGGATGCGAAAGAAGTCGCGGCGATGCTGACCGGCCCGATCCCTGATGGGAAACCGATCTGGTACCAGAAGCACATGACCCAGCACATGCTGCCGGACATGCCGCTGGATTGGCTGGACCAGGTCACCAATTGCTTCCTGATCCGCGACCCGGAACAAGTGGTCGCTTCCTTCACCATCCAGCGCCCCGATGCCGCGGCCTGGGAACTCGGCTTCGAACAGCAGGCGCGATTGTTCGACCACGTCAGTAACAAGCTCGGCCACGCGCCACCGGTGATCGACGCCGCCGACGTATTGAAAGACCCGTGCGGGACGCTGGGCGCGCTATGTGCGAAGCTCGGTATTCCATTCACAGATCGAATGCTGCACTGGCCGCCAGGGCCACGTGCTTCGGACGGCGTATGGGCACCCCATTGGTACGCGGCGGTGGAACGCTCGACAGGGTTTGCGCCGTATCGGGAGCGGGAACCGAAACTCAGCGACTTCCAGTGGGAACTCGCGGATCAATGCCTGGGGTATTACGAACGCCTCGCCAGGCATCGGTTACAGATCGTGCCCGCGTAGCTGGTGCGATGTTGCTTGCGCGCTTACCTCCCCGACCCCAGCTTCTCCCGCAGCTGCGCGATGTACTCCAGCTCGTTCTTCGACTTCTGGTCGTTCGGGTCGAGCTTCAGCGCCTTGTGGTACATGGCTTCTGCTTCGTCGAGGCGATGCAATTCGGTCAGCGCGTAGCCTTCGCCTCGCAATGCATGGGCGAGCTCGGCATCTTTCATGTCGGCCGGCGAAAAATTGGTCGCGTCTTCGGCCTGCTGAAAATAGTCCAGCGCCTTTTCGTTGTCGTGCTGCACCTCGTAGGTGTAACCGAGCTCAGAGAGATACAGCGAGTTCATGGGTGATAGCGCCAGCGCCTTGACCAGCGCCGCCCGGGATTCCTCGATCCTGCCGAGATTGGTCAGCGCACTGCTTTCCTCGAAGTACGCGTCGGCCCACGCCTGTGGCAGGACGACCGCGTTCTGGTGATCTTGTGCAGCCAGTCCCAAGTACAGGAACATCTCGACCTGGCTGCTCGCGCAGTAGTACCGCTTTTTGTGGTCCTTGCCGGGCCCGTTTTCGTAATGGGCGATGACCTGAGCAATCGGGCCCGCGATCGCGTCGGCGGACTGGCCCGACTTGATCATCTGCATGGCCTGCGCGAGCAGTTGCCCTTGCGCTTCGTCCTCGTTGCTCGCGGGCACGCTAGCTTGCGAACCGGCGCTGGCAGGTACGGTGATCTGCATTCCGGAGCTGGTCTGCTCCGCGGTTTGCGCGTGTGCGGGCGACGCGCAAAAGCCGGCGACGGCAAACATGCCGATCGCGATCGAGCAGACGACATTGCGCAGCGCGGGCGGACTCGCGCGGTTCGCGCTTGGGATGGCAGCCATGATTCCCCCTTGAATCGGCGGCATGCGTTGTGAAGCGAGTATCGCGCCGGTGCGGAACTGGCGCAAACCCACTCGAGTCTTCGCGAATTCGTCCCGATTCCCGGCCCGAAGCGAGACGAGGCCCGCCCTACAAAATCTCCACTTCCGCCTCGATCTCCACCGGAATCCCGAACGGCAGTTCGGCCATGCCCACGGCGCTGCGCGTGTGCGCGCCGGCGTCGTCTCCCCACAGTTTCAGGATCAGGTCCGAGAATCCGTTGATCACCGCCGGTTGCCGGTCGAAGCCCGGCGCGGAATTCACCATGCCGAACACGCGCAGCCAGTGCGTGACGCGATCCAGATCGCCGAGTTCGCGTTGCAGGCTGCCGAGCATGGACAGCGCGGTGAGCCGCGCCGCTTCGTAGCCCTGCTCCACCGTCAATTCGCGGCCGACTTTTCCGAACGGCCCGGCGACGGAGCCATCCGCCGCCTGCGGGCTGTGGCCGGAGATCAGCGCGCGATTGCCGAGCACGCGCACGAAGCGGAACGGCAGCACGACGCCGGGCGGCGGTCTTACCGCCGGTGGCAAAGTCAGGCCGAGTTCCGCAAGACGGGTTTCGATGTGCGACATGCGCGACTCCATT